>JBILDT010000071.1:0-5454 GCA_044352485.1 Candidatus Nanopelagicaceae bacterium | reverse complement strand
GTGGTCTGATGAGTGAAGTATTAATCCTGGTCGATTCGGTTGATGGAAAAGTCTCAAAATCAACTGGTGAACTAGCAACTTTTGCTAAAGCAATTGGCAAGGTAAATGCCGTGGTATTTGATGCTGCTCTCGTTTCGCAATTGAGCGCTTATGCAATCGATAATGTAATTGTTTGTTCTGGAATCGATGTTTCAAAGTTTTCACCTGGCCCAATTGCACAATCCTTGGCCCAGCTAGTTGCTAGCAAATCTGCAGCAGCAGTTCTAATTACTTCTACATCTAGAGGCAAAGAAGTAGCTGGACGCCTTGCAGTAGCAACAAATTCCGGAATCATCACTGATGCAACTTCACTCGATCCAGATTTGATAACAACCCAGGCAGTATTTGGTGGTTCAACCACAGTTCATGCCGCTGTTACTCATGGGACAACAATCGCAACAATCCGCGCTAATTCGATTGAACCGATTGCCGGAAGCGCAGCCCCAACCACTGAAGATTTCACACCAACTATTTCTGATGCAGCCAAGCTTGGTGTTGTTACTTCAACGCAGCCAGTTGTTAAAGGTGGTCGCCCAGAATTAACCGAAGCCTCAATCGTTGTATCTGGTGGTCGCGGAACAAATGGTGATTTCAAACCAGTCGAAGCATTCGCAGATATTCTTGGTGCTGCCGTTGGTGCATCTCGCGCAGCTACCGATGCCGGTTGGTACCCACATACGCATCAAGTTGGGCAGACCGGAAAAACAGTTAGCCCACAACTTTATGTAGCGTGCGGAATCTCTGGTGCGATTCAACATCGCGCAGGCATGCAGACCAGCAAGATGATTGTCGCAATCAATAAGGATCCCGAAGCCCCAATCTTCGAATTGGCTGATTACGGGGTTATTGGCGATTTATTCAATGTTCTGCCACAAGCAACCACGGCGATTGCCGCGAAGAAGGCTTAAGCACTTAACTTAGTTATCCTTAGCGCATGACGATTTATCTTGATCATGCTGCTACAGCACCGATCAATGAGGCCGCAATTGATGCGCTAAATATTGCGATGCGCAAACTTGGAAATGCATCAAGTATCCATAATCAAGGTCGTTCAGTCCGCAAAGATGTCGAAGATGCTCGTCACAAGTTATCTGAATTAATTGGCGCTAATCCTTCAGAAATTATTTTTACTGGATCGGGAACTGAAGCAAACAACTTAGCAATCAAAGGTTTCTTCTGGCAGCACCCTGATCGAAATGTAATTGTGACATCTGCCTTTGAACATCATGCAATCTTGGATCCAGTTGAATGGCTGGTTGAACATGAAGGCGCCGAACAAGTCTTGATTCCGATAACTAAAGCTGGAGTAATTGATTTAGAAGTTCTTCGCAGCGTTGTGCAGACCCGAGGCAGTGAAATCGCGGTTATAAGCATCATGCATTCGAATAATGAACTTGGCTCGATTCAGCCGATTGCCGAGATTGTGAAGATTGCTGGAGATATTCCAGTTCATACCGATGCAGTTCAAAGCTTCGGAAAAGTTGAATTTAATTTCTCGAAACTCGGCGTCACTGCAGCAACAATCAGCGCACATAAAATCGGGGGCCCACTTGGGGTCGCTGCGCTTGTATTAAAGCGCGGTCTTGATTTAACTCCAGTTCTGCACGGTGGGGGACAAGAGCGCGAAATCCGAAGTGGAACGTTAAACGCCCCTTCGATTGTGGCATTTACCGCCGCAGCCGAATATGCAATTGCAAATATGGAAAGCAACTTCCGACAAATCCGTGAACTTCGGGATTATTTTGTTGCAGGACTAAAGAAATGCGTTCCAGATGTTTCAATAAATTCAGTTTCAGATCCAGCTCTGCCCGGAATTGTTAATGCAACTTTTCCTGGCACCGAAAGTGATGCGCTCCTACTTTTGCTAGATACCGAAGGCATCAGTGCATCTGCAGGATCAGCTTGCAGCGCAGGTGTTCCAAGACCAAGCCATGTGCTGGTCGCACTTGGGTTAAGTGAAAGTGATGCAGATGCTTCACTGCGAATTTCAATCGGAACTACAAATACCAAGAGCGAAATCGATCAAGTTCTTGCCGTAATGCCAAGTGTTGTCGAACGTGCACGCAATGCCTTCGTAGTGAGTGAGCTGAATTAATGAAACTAATTGCAGCAATGAGCGGTGGCGTTGATTCAGCTGTCGCAGCAGCTCGTGCAGTCGAAGCCGGCCATGAAGTAATTGGTGTGCACCTAGCGCTTTCAAGTAACCCGCAGAAGTATCGCTCTGGCGCCCGTGGTTGCTGCACAATCGAAGATTCGCATGACGCCCGCCGTGCAGCAGATGTAATCGGAATCCCATTTTATATCTGGGACATGGCCGAAGAATTCCATGATGGCGTTGTAGAGAATTTCTTATCCGAATATTCCGAAGGCCGCACACCAAATCCATGTCTTCGTTGCAACGAGAAAATTAAGTTTGCCGCCGTTTTAGATCGCGCTAAGGGGTTGGGCTTTGATGGCGTAATCACTGGACATTATGCCCAAATGCGTGAAACTGAAGTTGGGCGCATGATGTTTCGCGCTATTGATCCAACAAAAGATCAGTCATATGTTCTTGCAGTTCTAAATACTGAACAACTTGCCGGTGCGCATTTTCCATTGGGTGACACTATAAAAGATGATGTTCGAATTGAAGCAAAGCGTCGCGGACTTTACGTCGCAAACAAACCAGATAGCCACGATATTTGTTTTGTTCCATCTGGCGATAATGCAGGTTGGTTGCGTGATCGATTGGGTAGCGAAGTTGGTTCAATCGTTGATGAAGATGGCACCAAACTTGGCGAACATAAAGGTGCTTATACCTACACGATCGGACAACGCCGTGGACTTGGAATTACCGTTCCTGCTGCCGGCGGAGAACCACGTTATGTTTTAAAGATTGAACCCAAGACAAATACTGTCGTTGTTGGAAGTCATGAAGCGCTAGCCGTTTCGAAAATTACTGGCGATCGACCAATTTGGTGTGGTCCTGAACCAACGGCAAACACTGAGTTCCGGGGCTTTGCTCAAGTGCGTGCACATGGGTCGCCACTTGCTTGCTCCTATACCCAAACCGGAACCGAGATAAAAGTTCTCTTGGATGAACCACTCTTTGGTCTAGCTGCCGGCCAAGGCTTAGTTATTTACGATGGCGATCGGGTTGTTGGTTCGGCCACTGTCGCCAGCACCGAATAGATTTCTAGGCATGAGCCAGGAGATTCGCCATCGCATTGTTGATTTGTGCGAACAGATTCGCGATCACCAATTTAAGTATTACGCCCAAGACAAGCCAACCATTACTGATGCTGAATTCGATGCGCTGCTAATCGAGTTAAAGAAGCTAGAAGCTGCGCACCCTGAATTCAAATTGCCAGATTC
This sequence comes from Candidatus Nanopelagicaceae bacterium, assembly GCA_044352485.1. Taxonomy (GTDB): domain Bacteria; phylum Actinomycetota; class Actinomycetes; order Nanopelagicales; family Nanopelagicaceae; genus AAA044-D11. The sequence goes on along the minus strand of JBILDT010000071.1, from coordinate 2,061 downwards.
GCCAAGTGATTTAGTTGGCGGGGGATTTGCAACACATTTTCAACAAGCCGATCATCTAGAGAAAATGATGAGCCTTGATAACGTTTTCGATGGTGATGAACTTACAAACTGGTTTGAACGAGTTGCCAAGACCAGCACCAAAAATACTTGGCTCTGCGAAGTCAAAGTAGATGGCCTGGCAATTAATCTGCGCTACGAAAAAGGTAAGTTAACTAAGGCCCTAACCCGCGGCAATGGCGTAACCGGTGAAGATGTAACTTTGAATATCCGAACCATCACAACTATTCCACACGAACTAAAGGGCAAGAACCTTCCAGATTTACTCGAAGTTCGCGGTGAAGTTTTCTTCCCAATCGCTGCATTTAATGAATTTAATGATCAACAAGAAGAACTCGGTAAAGAGCGTTTTGCCAATCCACGCAATGCTGCAGCAGGTTCACTTCGCCAGAAGGATCCACGAGTGACTGCAAGCCGTCCACTCTCAATGGTTGTTCATGGCATCGGCGCTGCATCTGGGGTCACATTCGATTCGCAGAGCGCTGCTTATGAATTGCTAAAGGGATTTGGCCTACCAACTAGTTCTAGATACAAAGTTGTTAAGAGCGCAGCGGAAGTCAGCGAGTTTGTGGCTTATTACGCCGACCATCGCCACGATATCGAACACGAGATTGATGGCATCGTTATAAAAGTTAATGAGATTCCAATTCAAAACGAACTCGGCTTTACGGCTCGCGCACCAAAGTGGGCAATTGCTTATAAGTATCCGCCAGAAGAAGTGACTACAAAACTTCTTGATATAAAAGTTAGCGTGGGTCGCACTGGTCGCGTAACGCCATTTGCATTTATGGAACCCGTAAAAGTTGCAGGTTCGACAGTAACAAATGCAACTCTGCACAATGCTGAAGAAGTTGTTCGTAAAGGAATCTTGATCGGCGATACTGTGCTTATCCGTAAGGCTGGTGATGTAATTCCAGAAGTATTGGGGCCAGTAATCGCAAAGCGCGATGGCAGCGAGAAAAAATTTGTTATGCCTACCAAATGTCCAGATTGCGGAAGCAAGTTGCGTGCAATCACCGAAGGCGATGTAGATATTCGTTGCCCAAATACCCAGAGCTGCCCAGCCCAATTGCGAGAGCGCATTTATTACATCGGATCCCGGGTTGCCTTAGATATCGACGTCTTGGGATATGAAGCAGCTAGCGCTCTACTGGAAGATAAATTAATTACTGACGAATCAGATCTCTTTGCGCTCACCGAAAAAGATTTAGCGAAGTCGCAATTTTTCTTGAAGAAAGATGGGTCACTCGGCCTTAACGTTGAGAAATTCCTAAAGGGGCTAGACGCGGCAAAGAGTAAGCCGCTATGGCGAATCTTGGTTTCGCTATCTATTAGACATGTTGGGCCAACCGCAGCCCAGGCACTAGCCAAGAACTTCGGTTCGATTTCTGCTATTTCTAAGGCAACTGAAATCGAACTTTCGAATACCGATGGCGTTGGGGAAGTCATTGCACAATCAATCATCGAATGGTTTTCCGTGGATTGGCATCAAAAAATTATTTCAAAATGGGAGAAATCCGGGGTGCAATTGGTTGAAATTGCACGTGAATCTACCGAACCACAAACGCTCACAGGTTTAACTCTGGTTGTCACGGGATCACTAGAAGATTTCACTCGAGATGGCGTATCTGAAGTAATTGCATCGCATGGCGGCAAGACCTCCTCATCCGTCTCAAAGAAAACAGATTTCGTTGTAGCTGGGGAGGCGGCTGGATCGAAGTTGGCAAAGGCTGAAGAACTTGGGGTTCGTGTTCTGAATGAGAGCGAATTCAAAACTCTTCTTGCAAAAGGCCCGCAGGCTTTGGGGTAAAGTTCAGCCATGATTTTGTATTCTGAAACCGTTCGCGAACTTCCAGCATCGCCAGTCTTCTTTGGCCTTTTCGCATTCGGAGTTCTGACGCTACTTCTCTATTTAACACTTCGCATGGACCGGGATTAATCCCATCTCTAAAGTAGGAATTCTTGGTGGGACATTTGATCCACCGCATCTTGGCCACCTTCATA
>JBILDT010000070.1:0-5592 GCA_044352485.1 Candidatus Nanopelagicaceae bacterium | reverse complement strand
AACTGCCTGCAAATTAGCTTTTACTGGCGCCGTGATATCGATTTTATCTGCGGCTTCTGGGCCAGTAACAATCTTGTTCATGTAGAAAACACCTGATGGATCAAACATTGTTCTCCGCGGCGCAATTGCAATAACACTGATTGCACCATTAGAACCATTTGCAGTTAGTGAAGTTCCATCAATTGGGTCTACCGCAACATCGCACTTTGGCCCAAGACCGTTTCCGACTTCTTCACCATCGTGCAACATCGGCGCATTATCTTTTTCACCTTCACCGATAACTACAACGCCAGCCATATCAACGGTATTTATTAAAGAGCGCATTGCTTTTACTGCCGCGCCATCAGCTCCATCTTTATCACCGCGGCCAATCCACGGTGCGGCAGCAAGTGCAGCGGTTTCAGTAACGCGAATTAGCTCTAACGCTAAGTTACGATCTGGAACCTGGGTCACTGAGTTGAACTCTCCTTGGCTGATTTAGCATTCGCCTTCATCGCTACTGCTCTTCCAGATTCCAATCTAGCAACCGGGACTCTAAAAGGTGAGCAAGAAACATAATCCAAACCAATTTTGTCGAAGAAGTGAATACTTGAAGGGTCGCCACCGTGTTCACCGCAGACCCCAAGTTTGAAATCTTTACGGATTGATCGAGCTTGATCGGTCGCAGTCTTAACCAAGATTCCTACACCGGCCTGATCAAGGGATTCAAATGGGTTGAATGGAACAAGTTCTAGATCCAAATATCTTGGCAAGAATGAAGATTCAACATCGTCGCGGCTAAAGGCCCAAGTAAGTTGAGTTAAATCATTTGTTCCAAAGGAGAAGAAGTCGGCATATACCCCAAGACGTTCTGCAGTAATTGCCGCGCGCGGAGTTTCAATCATTGTGCCGATTGGAATATTTTCACTCTGGCCAGTGCCCTTGAAGGTCCGCTTAATTTCTTCTTCCAAAGTTTCGCGCAAGTAGAGAAGTTCGCGCTGGGTTGCGACAAGTGGAATCATGACTTCTGGCTTTGGATCGTGGCCAAGTTTTTTAACTTCCAGTAGCGCATGCACAAGTGCACGAACCTGCATCTTATAAAGTTCAGGAATCAAAATACCGAGTCGAACTCCGCGAAGACCGAGCATTGGATTTGATTCGTGCATCCGCTTTACTGCAGCAAAGACTGCAATATCGCGTGCCGGAATCTCCTCATTTAATGCCTCGGCTCGTGCCATGTGTGCCATAAGTTCGGCAAGTGGTGGCAAGAATTCGTGCAACGGTGGATCAAGTAAGCGAACTGTCACGGGCAAGCCAGACATCGCCATCATAATTCCAACGAAATCTGCACGTTGCAAAATTTCCATCTCACCAATAACGCCGCGCTGAACATCCTCGTTTTCAGCTAAGACTAGACGTTCTACATAAGAGCGACGTGGTCCCAAGAACATATGCTCGGTGCGACACAGGCCAACACCTTCGCCACCCAAGATACGCGCTTTAATTGCATCTTCTGGCGTATCAGCATTTGCCCGAACATTTAATCGACGAATCGAATCGGCATGAGTCAACAATCTATCGACAGCCTTAACAACTGGAGAAGCTTCATCACTCTTTGAATCAAGCAGGCCTTCTAGATAAGTTGTTACTGGTGATGCAACAACTGGAAGTTCACCTAAATAAACTGCGCCACTTGAACCATCAATTGAAATAACTTCACCGGCATAAACGCTCTTGCCGCCAACAGTAAAGAAGCCACCGGCTTCATCAACAGTAATACTTTCAGTTCCACAGACTGCAGTCTTTCCCATTCCGCGCGCAACAACTGCAGCATGTGAAGTCTTGCCACCGCGGCTAGTCAAAATTCCTTGCGCAGCGACCATTCCACCTAAATCATCCGGGCTGGTTTCGCGCCGCACCAAAATAACTTTGCGACCACTCTTTGATGCTTCGTATGCCTTCTTTGAATCAAAGACAACTTCGCCTACTGCGGCACCTGGTGATGCCGGAATTCCACGAGCGATTTCATTTACCTGGCCACGCAAATCAAATTGCGGGAACATAAGTTGAACTAGTTGATCTCCGCTGACTCGAATCAAGGCTTCATCAATCGTGATCTTTCCTTCTTCGACCAGCTGCACTGCAATTCGAAATGCCGCTTCTGCGGTTCGCTTTCCGACACGGGTCTGCAGAATCCAGAGCTTGCCTTTTTCAACTGTAAATTCGATATCGCAGAGATCGCGATAGTGCTTCTCGAGTTTGGCCATAACGTCATCAAGTTCAGTCGCAATTCGTGGAATCTCGTTCGCCAAATCAGCCAAAGACATTGTGTTCCGGATGCCTGCGACAACGTCTTCGCCCTGGGCGCGAACTAAATAATCGCCATAACTTCCGCTCTCACCAGTTGCAGGATCTCTTGTGAAAGCAACACCTGTGCCAGATTGATCATCAAGATTTCCAAAGACCATTGATTGCACATTTACTGCTGTTCCTAAATCAGATGGAATCCGCTCACGTTGTCTATACAACTGAGCGCGTTCAGAGTTCCAGGAATGAAATACCGCTTCAACAGATTTCGCTAGATGTTCGCGCGGATCAGTTGGAAAATCTTCACCAGTAACTGCCTCGGTCTCTTTTATATAACCTTCGGTCAGCGCCTTTAAACCATCGACATCTAAATCTGCAATTGACTTAGCTTTAAATTGTGCCAAGACTCGTGCAGCAATCTTGTGGAACTCTTCATTTGGGACATCGCAAACAATGCGACCATACATATCTACAAAGCGGCGGTAACAATCCCAAGCAAATTTTGGATTACCTGATTGTTCGCCCATCGCTTGCGCAACTTCTGGCGTCATTCCAACATTTAAAACGGTCTCCATCATTCCTGGCATTGAAAACTTTGCACCAGAGCGGACTGAAACTAAAAGTGGTTTTGCTGGATTGCCGAACTCTTTTCCAAGTTCTTTCTCTAAATTTGCTAGCGCTGCTTCTAATTGCGCAGGTAGTGCATCCGGAATTTTCTCGTTGACTAAAAACTCGCGACAAGCTTCAGTTGTAATTGTGAATCCAGGAGGAACTGGCAATCCAATTTTCACCATCTCGGCAAGGTTTGCACCTTTTCCACCAAGCAGATCAGACTGCGTGCGATCGCCAAATGTGAATGGGTGAATAAAAGTAGTCATCGTTGACCCTTCATGGATTCTCAGCTAGTGGCGAGATTCTATTCAATTCGCCAGATTGGGCGCATGAACTCCATTGAGCCATTCGCCACATCGCCGCCAGTCTCCATGAGGGGGGTGATTATTTTGGACCATTCTGTGTTCACTTCACTCTTTGAGAGATATTCGTTCATTTTTTCAACGCTCTCGACCTCAAAATATCCAACGACTATTCGATTATCTGGACCACCTATGTAGCCGGTGTAGTTATGCATCCCAGCCGCTTGGCATTCGGCGATTATTGATGGCCAGAGATTTTCTGGGCTATGCGCCTTCACATATGCCTCTTGGCAACCATCCTTGATCCATTGCAAAAAGACTACTCGCTCCATTTATATCTCCATTTCTTATAGTTGTTTGAAGGAAATTTCTTTAAAAATATCACTGATAACTACTTTTTACTATGAAACCATATTAAATCCAGGGTCGTTCATCAGTTGGATCATCCCAACTTGGAATTGGCGCTTGCAACGGGTTATCAATCCAACAGAAACGACCATTAATTCCTGCACTCTCATTGCTTACTAATTTTAGGATCAACTGGCCCGCCTTCTTTGGGTCGTCTCCCCCAGTTTTCTCAACCCAATCAACCCAAGATTTGTAATCTGCTCCAGCTTCACCAAGTTTCTCCGCCTTCGCACTGATATCTGCCCACATGTCGCTGCGAACATCTCCTGGGTGAATTACATTTGCGGTTACGCCACTACCGCTAATTTCTGCAGCCAAGTGTCTAGTGAATTGATTAAGAGCAACCTTCGCCGTGGCATAAGCACTATTCAACTTTGCAGGAGGATGTAGAGAAGCAGCAGAGCTCAAATTAATAATGCGTCCCCACTTAGCATCCAACATTGCAGGCAAGAAAACTCGTGATGTGAAATAGGGGGCAAGTGCATCAATCATTATGGTTTCAACCCAATGTTTAGGATCAGTATCCTTAATCAAATCTATCGGGCCAAATACTCCTGCAGCATTAACTAGGATTTGAACATTGCCATAATCTTTAGCTACCTGCTTCTGTAGTGAATCAACGAAGCCAATATCACTGACATCACCACAAATACTTTCAATATTTCCAGTATCCTCGTCCTTCGCAATTGGGGTTCTAGATACGGCAATAACTTTGTGACCCGCATCTGCAAGAGCAATAGCTATTTCACGGCCTATTCCTTTGGAAGCTCCAGTAACGAGTGCCAGTTTCATTTATTTTTCCATTCCCTCTAGCAATTCGTGCTAAATCTCTTTCCAGTGATCATCTACAACAACTAGTTGGGAAGCTAGTTCTTGATTTAGTTCGACGCCAAGTCCAGGCTTCTTTGATATTGCAAGATATCCATCTTTTGCTTCTGGATATCCAGTAAATAAATTCCAGAACAGTTCGTTACCGGTATCTGGCAGAACATTTGGGAAGTATTCAACAACTGGGCAAACTGCTGCACTCTGAGAAAAAATGATTGCAGTGTTATGTGCCTCGTTGGAGTGAGGGAATACTGGAAGTCCGGCAGTCTCTGCGAGCGCACAGATCTTGCGCGCCTCAGTTAGACCACCAGCTCGATTGAAATCTGGTTGCAGAATGTCTGATGCAGATTTTTTGATTAACTCTTCAAAGTCCCATTTCGTGTAACTATGTTCGCCATGACTCCAGCGTTGTCCGGGAGTGGTCTTGCGTAGTTCTGCATAACGATCGACCAACTGAGGCATGAGCGCCTCTTCAATCCAGGATAAGTTAAATTCACGAAGACGCTTATACATCTCTATTGCATACCCATAGTCCCAGCCCATATATGCATCTGCTGCAAGTTCAATATCTGGTCCTACTGCATTTCGAACCGCTCGAACTAACTCCACATTTCGGCGCATTCCTTCATAACCATCTTGTGGGCCAAATCCAAAGCGCTGCTTAAGTCTGGTGAATCCTTGTTTCACATAACCACGGGCCTCATCTGCAAGCTCATCTAGATCTTCCATAGCGTAAAGCCGGCTTACATAACATGGGACTCTGCTTTGAACATTGCCGCCAAGAAGTTCGGTTACTGGGACTCCGAGCTCTTTTGCGTGGGCATCCCACATTGCAATGTCAATCGCCGAAAGCGCAGATACTGCAGCGCCGCTTCTGCCGAAACGAATCAGAGTGCGATAAATACGTTGCCAATTTCCTTCATGATTCTCAATATCTTGGCCCATTAAAAGATCCAAAATATACATATCTATTATTCCCTTGGCAGCGCCATTAAAAGCGCCTGCAGTTGCGGTTCCGATTACACCCTTCTCGGTCTCAATTTCGACAACCGTGCAGAAACCCGGCCCAAACCAGCCACCTTCTTTAGTATGGAAATCCTCGAATACTGAAGCATTTGTAATTAGATTTCGGCGGAGCGTTGACGGAGCCTGCGAA
>JBILDT010000069.1:0-5610 GCA_044352485.1 Candidatus Nanopelagicaceae bacterium | reverse complement strand
TCCTTCATTCGTTCTGGGTGGACGTGGCATGGAAATTGTTTACGATGACGAATCACTTGCAGATTTCATCAAAAAGGCGACGGAAATAACTCCGAATCATCCAGTATTGATTGATAAGTTTTTGGATGACGCTGTTGAAATAGATGTTGATGCGCTCTTCGATGGCGAAGAACTTTACTTAGCTGGCGTTATGGAACATATCGAAGAAGCTGGTGTCCACTCGGGTGATTCTGCTTGTGTACTACCTAGTTTCTCTATTGGATCCGCGCTTGCCCGGGAGATTCGAATAGCAACCGAAAAACTTGCTCGTGGCATCGGAGTCAGGGGTTTAATTAATATTCAATTTGCAGTTCTCGCAAATGCAACAGCTGAAGAGAGACTCTATGTTTTAGAGGCCAATCCAAGAGCTTCACGAACTGTTCCATTTGTAAGTAAGGCAACAGGTAATCCACTAGCAAAGTGCGCAGCGTTAATCGCAACCGGAGTGAAGATCTCCGAGCTTCGAGCGAAAGATCTGCTTCCGAAATCTGGAGATGGAATTGCTAAAGGAATTTCAGTCAAGGAAGCCGTGCTTCCTTGGAATAGATTCCGCAGGAATGATGGCACTGGAGTTGATTCAATCTTAGGACCAGAGATGAGATCGACTGGTGAGGTAATGGGGATTGCTGGAACCTTCGGTGAGGCTTATGCAAAGAGTCAGACTGCGGCGTTTGGTGCACTTCCTATGGCTGGTTCAGTGTTTCTATCGCTATCCGAGCGTGATAAGAAAGCGTCGCTATATCCGGCTCAAATTTTGAGTGGACTTGGATTTAAATTGTTTACTACCCAGGGAACCCATGATTTTCTTAAGCAGAATGGTGTGGATTCTGAACTAGTGCGCAAACATTCACAGGGTCGCGGTCCAAGTGGGGAATTTACTGCAGTAGATCTGATTACTGAGGGCGTTGTAGGTCTTGTTATAAATACACCACTGGGCCGAGGAACGCGCATGGATGGCTGGATGATTCGCACGGCAGCGATACAACGAGGCGTTCCTTGCATAACAACAATTGCAGGTTTTAAGGCTGCGGTCGCCGGAATATCCGAACTTCAAGGAAAGAGCTTTAGCATTCGTTCAATCCAGGACTGGTTGGCCATCGTCGAATGATAGGAATCAACAGCAGCGCTAAACAGGTTCTCGCCGAAATAGTCAGCAATAAAAAAGTTGGCGCTTACCACCATATGGTCTTTGCGGTTGGTGATTTAGCTAATTCAGCGAAACCCGGAAATTTTGTTGCGATATCGGTTGGTGGCGAGTCTAGCCAGCTAGTTTTGCGGAGAGCCTTTGCTATCTACCGAACCTTTGATCGTGGCCAGAGCGTTGGCTTGTTGGAGATTGTTGTTGCACCGCATGGTGCAGGTAGCACTTGGTTAGCTAATCAACAACCAGGCGCAAAGATTGATTTAATTGCGCCACTTGGAACTGCATTCGGAATTCCAACAGAACCAGTCCGAGCGCTCTTAGTCGGCGGCGGCTACGGAAGTGCCCCACTCTTTGGGCTTTCAGAAGTCCTGAAGAATCGTGGATGTCGCGTAGATATGGTTCTTGGTGCGAGCACTGCGATGAAAATATATGCACCGTTAGATGGCAAGCGTTCTGTCAGTAGCTTAACGATAACAACCGAAGATGGTTCGACCGGGAAAACTGGAAAAGTTACCGATGCAATGCGCGAAATTATTGAAACAAATGAAATCGACATTATTTATTCGTGTGGACCAATGGGAATGCTAGAAGCGATCAATGACATCGCTGAAGAATTTAACCTGATGCATCAATGTTCAATCGAAGAATCGATGGCCTGCGGTATTGGTGTTTGCATGACGTGCGTTCTTCCCATTAAAGGCGAGGATGGGGTTATTCGAATGCTCCGCTCATGTATTGATGGTCCGGTAGTTGCTGGAGAGAGCGTGATCTGGAAGGCCAAACGTCTAATCCCTGAAGGAACCTGGGGCTCCTAGCAATGTTTAACTATCAAACAACTTTGGGACAGGCCGAATTCGATAATCCAATATTCACGGCCAGCGGATGCGCGGGATCTGGTAAAGAGTTAAGTCAATTCTTTGAACTCAGCCAACTTGGCGCTGTCGTCACCAAATCGATCATGCTAAAAGCTAGATCAGGTCGTGCAACTCCAAGAATGGCAGAGACACCAAGCGGCATGCTCAATTCAATTGGTTTGCAGGGTCCTGGGATTGATCTCTTTCTAGAAAATGATGTTCCTTGGTTGCGAGATCAGGGCGCAACGATTGTTGTAAGTATTGCGGGGGAGAGCGTTGAAGATTATGCAGTTCTTGCCCGAAAGATCAGAGCAGTCCCTGGCATTTCGGCGCTGGAAGTAAATATCTCATGTCCTAATGTTGAAAACCGCGGACAAGTCTTCGCTTGTCATCCTGAAACTGCACGCGCAGCGATACAGGCGGTTAGGCGAAATATTGGTGGCGAGTTACCGATAATTGCAAAGTTGACTCCGGATGTAACAAGTATCGTAGAAATTGCCCAAGAAGTTGTTGCAGCAGGAGCGGATTCCTTAGCCTTGATCAATACTGTTCTTGGAATGGTCATTGATACAAATACCATGCGACCAAAACTTGCTGGAAAGACTGGCGGACTCTCTGGCCCAGCGATCAGACCAATTGCCGTGCGTGCGATTTATCAAGTCCATGCCGCTATGCCTCATGTCAAAATATTGGGGATGGGCGGAGTCTCTTCGGGTCAAGATGCCTTTGAACTTGTTCTCGCAGGGGCTTCTGCAGTTTCTATCGGCACCGCAACGTTTGGAAATCCAATGGCTGCTATGAAGGTGAAGGAAGAACTTCGCAACGAACTTGTTCAACACGGCTTTGATTCATTGCGCGAGGCCGTTGGTTACGCACACCGCAGCGAAGGGAATCTGTAATTGTGAATTCGCCAATAATACTTGCCTTAGATACTAAGGAGCTGGAGACGGCTAAGAGTTGGATAGAAGCAACTAATGAATCAATAGGCATTTATAAGCTCGGCCTAGAGTTCTATTTAAAATTTGGGGCCGACGGCTTACGAAGGTTGGCCGATGCCGGAGACTTCAAAATTTTTCTAGATTTAAAACTTCACGACATTCCAAATACTGTGTCAGCGGCAGTATCTAGCGTGGTAGACCTGGCGCCAAAGTTTTTGACCATCCATGCAAGTGGCGGCGCAGCGATGATCAAGGCCGCGAGTGATGCCGCACCTAATGTTTCAATAACAGCGGTCACGATTCTTACATCCCTATCCGATTCGGATTTAGCAGAGATCGGCTATGCAAATAACACGAAAAGTTCTGCTGCATCACTGGCTAAGCTGGCGACTGAAAATGGAGCACGTTCTATAGTTTGTTCGCCATTTGAGGCTAGTGAAATCCGCGCTGTTGTCGGAGAGAAGTTAGAGATAATTACACCCGGCGTTCGGCCGACAGGAGCCGAGCTCGGCGATCAAAAAAGAGTTATGACGCCTAAAGAGGCTGTGACGGCCGGAGCTAATTACTTAGTCATCGGCAGACCGATAACAGATCAAGCGAAGATATCTTTGACCAGTATGAAAGAGACCGCTGCATCCATTCTGGATAGTTTGAATTAGATTATGAGTAAGCAACCGCCGATCCTAAGTGCGCAAGCACGAGCGGAAGCTGGACTGAAGGCTGTTGAATCCCGGCGCGAGCGAGCCCAAGTGAAAGCTCTTCTAGCGTCTGGTGAAATTGGAATATTCGATGTCATCAATGATGGTCGAGAGTCGATACAACGAATGCGGGTTCGTGAATTATTGGATGCGGCTCCGGGCGTCGGATCAAGGAGAACTTTTACTCTAATGGCTAAGGCCGGTATCTCTGAAACGCGTAGAATTGGTGGACTAGGTTCACACCAGTTGCAAAAGTTAAGAAGTGAGATGATTTTGAATAAGGTGCCACTAAATCCAGGAACTCTCATTGTCATGTCTGGACCTGGGGGAGTTGGAAAAAGCACAATTACTTCATTTCTTCGTAATCATCCTGCAATTTGGATAAGCACATCAGTTACCACACGCGAACCACGTGAAAACGAAAAAGATGGCCGTGATTATCATTTTGTTACAGAGGAAAAATTCGATCAACTAATCTCACAAAAAGCACTTCTTGAATGGGCCGAATTTGCTGGTGCGCGTTACGGAACTCCACGCGAAGCAGTTGCAGAGGCCCTGAATCTTGGAAAGCACGTGCTTTTGGAGATCGAAATTGCTGGTGCGAGACAGATTCGAAAGGCCGACCCGGATGCACTTCTTGTTTTCGTTTCACCGCCATCTTGGGAAGAGTTGGTAGAACGGCTCACATCCAGAGGGACTGATTCGCCAGAACGTCGTGCTGCGCGGCTGGCTTTAGCTGAGGAAGAAATGGCCTGTTCAGGGGAGTTCGATGAGATCCTGGTAAATCATCGAGTCGAGGAAGTGGCCGCCGCACTGCTATCCTTGGCCTCTTCTAGAAGCAAAGGGCTTAATTAGGCTTCTTTGTTTCTACCAAATATAGACCAAATCTATATAGCGAATTGAATTTGATTTACTAACGGAAGGCACATCATGACAACAATGGATGGCATTACAAACCCGCCAATCGATCAACTATTGGATGCAGCTGGTTCAAAATACAGCTTGGTTCTATATGCGGCTAAACGTGCCCGCCAAATCAATGCGTACTACTCACAACTTGGCGAAGGTTTACTTGAATATGTTGGCCCACTTGTTGAAACCTATGTTCACGAGAAGCCACTTTCTATCGCTCTTCGCGAAATCAACGAGGGTCTTCTGACTATTGAAAATTTGGAGCCAGTCGCTCCTGAAGCAAGCGTTGCCGAATAAATCTTCGTAACTTTAAGGTCTAAAAAATGACACTCCTGGGTAGGGAAATAATCCTTGGGGTGGGCGGTGGAATTTCTGCTTATAAGTCTGCTGACCTGCTTCGAAGGTTGCAAGACGTGGGTTTCGGGGTTTCAGTTATCCCAACTCGGGCAAGTTTGAACTTCGTAGGTTCTGCGACTTGGGAAGCGTTGTCGGGTCGCACTGTTGATGAAAATCTTTGGAATAACGTGCACGAGGTTCCTCATATAAAGAAGGCGCGCGAAGCAAATTTAATTGTCGTCGCTCCAGCAACTGCCGACTTGATTGCAAAGATTTCTAACGGCCTTGCAGATGATTTGCTCACCAATGTTATAAGTGCGGCGACTTGTCCGATAGTTTTGGTTCCAGCGATGCATCCTGAGATGTGGGTAAGTGCCGCCAATCAAGAGAATGTTGCAACACTTCGCAGGCGCGGTCTTTTAGTGATCGAACCAGATGAAGGTCGTATGACTGGTGAAGATTTCGGAGTCGGCCGATATCCAGAAGTATCACGAATAATCGCTGAATTATCGGAGTTTGCGAAGATAAAGTCCGACCTTCTTGGAAGAAAGGTTCTGGTAACAGCTGGCGGAACCAGAGAAGCAATTGATCCGGTGAGATTCATTGCTAACCATTCAACTGGCAAACAAGGTTATGCGGTAGCAAAAGCTGCCAGGAACCGAGGCGCGGATGTTGTTTTGATCGCAGCA
>JBILDT010000068.1:0-5688 GCA_044352485.1 Candidatus Nanopelagicaceae bacterium | reverse complement strand
ACTCTTTACCTTTGAGCTAAGTAAAGAACAACGCAAGTGCATCAAGAGCGCGCTCGATTTACTTGATCCGATTCCAGGTGACTGTGGAGATGAATATCGAAAGCCACCGTATCTAACGGCTTCTGGCGACCTTAGCCATCACTTAGAAGAATTCCCGCCAGTTTATAAATCAATAAAGAGTGGGAGCAAAGAGCGAATTGATTCGGGCACTACATGGGAGACACTCGCTGGTTATTCCAGAGCAGTTCGAATCGGCGATCGAGTTCTGGTGTCAGGAACAACTGCAACTCATGGCGAACTTGCAGTTGGTAAGAATGATCCCACTGCACAAGCGCACTTTATAATCGATAAAATTGAAGCGTCTCTTGAATCTCTTGGTGCAAAACTTTCAGATGTTGTGCGAACAAGAGTTTTTGTAAATAACATGTCAGATTGGGAAGCGATTTCAAGAGCACACGGCGAACGCTTCGCAGATATCCGACCAGCAAATACTATGTTCATTGCAAAACTGATTGGTGATGAGTATTTAGCGGAAATCGAAGCGGAAGCGGTTATTCAATTGGTTGCTGAATAATGCAGAAGCGTGAATTGGTTCCTGGCTATTCAATTGCTCCAGTCATAAAGGGCGGCTGGCAGTTAAGTTCTGGCCACTCTTTAAATCAAAAGATTGAGGACCAACGCGCTATTGATGACACGACTGCATTTATTGAAGCGGGAATCACGACTTTAGATTTTGGTGATATTTACACCGGAGTTGAGGAGCTGATTGGAAAGGCGATTACCAAGTTACGTGAGACCCATGGTGATTCTGCTCGAGATTTAGTTCAGTTACATACTAAGTATGTTCCAAATGAAAAATTCTTAGATAACTTTGATCGCTCTGATGTTGAAACTATTGTTAATCGCTCGCTTTCTCGACTTGGTGTAGACCAAGTTGATCTAGTGCAATTTCACTGGTGGAAGTATGAGGCAAAGTCTTATCTTGCGGCGATGGAAGAACTTTTCAAGTTAAAGAGCGCAGGAAAGATTCGCCACATCGGTGTAACCAACTTTGATATCGAACGCCTTAGTGAAATGGTTGATGCTGGGTTAAAGCCGGCAAGTATCCAAGTGCAGTATTCGATGATTGATACTCGCGCCGAAGATGAAATGGCGCAATACTGCGTAGAAAACGGCATTGGAATTCTCTGTTACGGCACAGTTGCTGGTGGTTTCTTCTCTGAAAGATTCCTTGGAGCTAACGAACCGACCCAGGTTGATACGCGATCAAGTGTTAAGTATCAGCTAATCATCAAAGAATTTGGTGGTTGGAATTTGTTCCAAGAATTACTCAAAGTTCTTGATGTTATTGCTAAATCCCACAACACAGATATTGGAACAATTGCATCTGCTTACATAGTTAATCGACCAGGTGTAGCTGCGGTAATTGTCGGCGCTCGAAATCTTTCACATTTAGAATCTAACTTAAAGATTCCGACAATTAAATTTAATGAGCAGGAGCTCGGCGCAATTGCAGAAGTTTTAAGCCGAAGCAAGGGACCAAAGGGTCCGGTTTATTATCTAGAGCGTTACAACGATGAACATCGCAACATTATGCATACCAATAATAATTAAGTTAAATCCTGCGCATTTAATTTAACACTACGAATTCGATCAATCTTCATAATCAGCTTCTCTTCTGGATCCGGACAAGCAACCAAAGAGTCTTGCTCTAGCCAATCATCGGATGCCATCTTGCGTTGTTTTGCTGGAAGCAGCGGAAGAATAGAAGCAATTGCATACATGCAGAAATGTTTTCCCTCAGGAATTCGCAGCTCTGCGCTATTTGTAACTTCGAAATAATCTCCTGGCTTTAAGCCACAGACCGAGCGCCCACCGATACTGTCGACGGTAACTCTAAGATCGAATATTTCCATGAATAGAGGATACGCCCATCATGGGTTACAAACCATTAAATCTCTTTAGTTTGAAACCGCCGAACCTAAGGTAACGGTAAATGTCTTTGACCCACCGGTCGGCATTGTGGCGATAATTGTTACCTTGTCACCAGGGGCATATGACCGAATGCGCACGATTGCAGATACTTGATCTGTAATCCGAACACCATTTATTGATGTGATGATTGCGCCTACTGGAATTCCAGCTTTTTGTGCAGCTTCATTAGGAGAGAGACTTGAAATCTTTGCTCCCTTACCTGGAGTAAAACTTCTATCAAAGAAGACTCCCAATACTGGCCGGGTTGCCTTTCCGGTAGCAATAATTTCATTCATCACACGAAGCGCTTGATTCATGGGAATTGCAAAGCCGAGCCCAATTGAACCGCTCTGTCCAGATGCTGATCCAAGCGTTGCAACCGCAGTATTAATTCCAATCATTCGTCCCAATGAATCAGTTAACGGACCGCCAGAATTACCAGGGTTGATAGATGCATCTGTTTGAATCGCATCTACATAGGATTCTGCAGAATTAATTCCATCCCCTGTTACAACTGGTCGATTTAATGCGGAAACAATTCCGCTGGTAACTGTGCGATCAAGGCCGAGTGGTGAACCAAATGCTATTGCCTGATCCCCAATTTTTAGCTGGCTTGAATCGCCAAGTTCAATGGTTGGAAGATTGCTCTTTGTTATCCGCAGGACCGCTAAATCATAATTTGGATCTCTGCCAACGATAGTTGCAGTTGCTTGATCTCCATTGTCTAATCCGACTGTGATGATTCCAGAACCACCAACAGCATCTTCAATGACGTGGTTATTAGTTACTACATAACTAAAGGTTGATGATGTTTTAAATATTGAACCTGAGCCGCTTCCCCCACCAGTTGGCGTCGTAACATTTATGGTGACAACACTTGGTGAAACTTTATTAACTATTGAATTAAGACTTCCAGCTACTGAACTTAGTGAGCCTAGAGTCACGCCAGTTCTACCTGTTGGACAGGTATTGTTAACGGCGGCATAAATAACTTGGGTCTTCTTATCAACACAGGCTTTCACAACAGAGGTACTAAAGACTCCGGACGCCGTTGCGATTCCGCCAGCTGTAGTTACTCCAAGAAGAAATCCTGCTATTACCTTTGTTGATGTGCGCATGGGAAGACCTTACTTTCTCTTCTCTTAAAGACTGGGGCGAATAAGATTAAATGTTACTGTGAATTCACTTAATTACGACCCAAGAAGCTTTACTATTTCTCCATGCTCGAATCTCGCTGATGGAGCGCCGCTTAAAATATGAACGCTAGCTTCACCATAGACTCGCCAAGTATTTTCAGATAAAGATGTTCCCTTATCAAGGCCAGTAACTAAAGCAGTATCTTCATCAATTCCGATGATCAGCGTTCCCTCCGGTGCTTTCATAACGATCTTTGCTGCGCTATCTGGAATCCAGCCAAAAAATTTGTTGTAGTGCGGTATCGGGCGCAGATGTGGAATTACATTTAACCCAGGAATTCCTTCATTCTTCATTCTAAAAAAATTAGGGATATCGCTACTTAGCGCCATAGCCCCAGCACTGCAACCAGCAAGCGAGGCGCCAGCTAACCAATTCTTTTTAATTTCTTCCCAGAGTGGTGTTTCACGGATCGCGTTTGCCAAATAACCTGGATCGCCACCTGAAAAATAAATAAGTGCAGCGTCTTTAACCCGTGAAATGTATTCAGGGTTAAATGCATCTTCACGCTTAAAAATTGGCAAGAAGTCTTGAACCGTTCCTATTCGGCGAGCCTGTTCAGCGCCACGCATCTCCCAAAACTGCAATCGTTCGCTGCTCTCTTCGCCTGCAGCGGTTGGAATTTGCAGGAATCTATTTGGCTTCCCATTCGCTATTCCGGAATTTATTAGCGCGCTCTCAAGATCTTGCATTACAGGCAAGTATTCGCCAGATCCAACTAACGCAAGTGCTCCGATTTCCGTCATATGGTTACTTTAACGTCACCGATTCAATTTCTTATTAGGTAAGATAGTCGTTATGCGTAAATGGGCCAGAAATATTGCTGTGGCTCTATCTATATCAATTGTTGTCACCTCGGGGGCACTTGATTTCTTTAGCAAAGCGGCCTCGAACGCTATTCCAAGATCCAAAGCACTTCAAGGTGCGCCACAATCAAAGAACGGCGATACAAATATCCTGCTGATTGGTCTTGATAGCCGTAGAGATAACGAGGGCAATCCGATTCCACGTGAGATTGCAAAGCTGCTTCGTACTGGCCCTGTAACAGTTGGTGGATATAACACCAATACTTTAATTTTGATTCACGTGCCTGCCGACGGCAAAAAAGCGGTTGCGGTTTCGATTCCGCGTGATAACTATGTAAATGTTCCCGGATATGGAATGAAGAAGATTAAGGAAGCTTACAGTTATGCAAAATATGCTGAAGATTCCAAGCTATATAAAGAAGGTGTCCAACAACCAGCTCGCGAACGTCTTTCACGGGATGCTGGGCGGGTTGCAACAATCGCAACTGTTTCACAATTCTTAGATGTTCCAATTGATCACTTCGCTGAAGTTAACATGATTGGTTTTTATGATTTGGCAAATGCGCTTGGTGGTATTCAAGTCTGTTTGAATAAGGCTGTTAGTGACACCAAGTATTCTGGTGCGGTATTCCCAGCTGGTTTACAAACTATCTCAGGTGCAGATGCTCTTCGGTTTGTTCGCCAGCGTCACGGACTTCCTAACGGCGACTTAGATCGTACGCATCGTCAGCAAGCTTTTATCGCTGGTGTAATTACAAAGTTTAGAACTCAAGGAGTCTTCGGTGACATTGGAAAGATATCTGCTCTGCTAGATGTTGCTAAGAAGGATGTTGTAATTGATTCTGGTTTTGATGTGATTGGATTCCTGCCACAGGCAAAGGCGCTTACAAGTGGAAATATTAAATTCCATACGCTGCCAATCGAAGGTTATGTTATGCGCAACAGTCAGAGCGTGAATCTGGTTGATGAAGTAAAGATTCGCAAACTTGTGCAAGAACTTTTCAACCCAAAACCGAAGGATCCAAAAGCTACACCTACAGCAATACCTAAGCCAACCAAGATTAATTATGCTAATTTGGCGAGTGGTAAAGCCGTAGATGGCAGCAGAATTCCTTGCGTTAACTAAGTAGAACTGAGGCAATATGTTTGCGATTTTTGCAGTTCTAATTGGTGTTGTTGTAGCAATTCAGGCTCGGATTAACGGCCAGCTTTCGGTAGATCTTGATAATGGTCTCGCTGCTGCTCTCATCTCTTTTTTAACTGGATTAGCCATAGTTTCGGTTTTAGTATTTGGATTTAAGCGTGAACGCGAAGCGCTATTTAGAGTGTTCGAAGCAATTAAAAATAAGCAGCTTGTTACTTGGGAACTCATGGGTGGCGTCCTCGGTGGCTTCTTTGTCGCGGCTCAAAGTGCTGTTGTTCCACAAATTGGTGTCGCACTCTTTACTATCGCCGTGGTCGCTGGTCAGACCATCTCTTCGCTTTTGGTAGATAAAGTCGGAATGACTCCGAGTGGAAAAGAGAGAATTACAAAGCCTAGAATCTTTGGTGCAGTCGCGACTTTAATTGCAGTAGCAATTGCAGTCTTCCCAGACTTAACAAACTCAGAGTTTAGATTTCTGCCTCTTACATTCGCGCTGATTGTTGGTGTGTTTGCATCTTTTCAGCAAGGCATGAATGGCCGAGTAAATGTTGTGGGAAAGCGTCCGCTCGC
>JBILDT010000067.1:0-5719 GCA_044352485.1 Candidatus Nanopelagicaceae bacterium | reverse complement strand
TGCAGAACCGGTGTAAGGAGCTAAATATTTGAAACCAGCTGGATCTGATGCAGGAGATGCAACGATTGTTGTGTATTCCATTGCGCCAGCTTCTTCCAATGCGCCCTTTACAGATGCAATGGTTGAACCCTTCTGGCCAATAGCAACATAAATACATTTAACTTGCTTCTTTGGATCGCCAGTCTTCCAGTTTTCTTTCTGGTTAATGATTGTGTCAATGGCAATTGCAGTCTTGCCAGTCTGACGGTCACCAATAATTAGCTGACGTTGTCCGCGACCAATTGCAGTCATTGCATCGATTGCCTTGATACCAGTTTGCATTGGTTCTTTAACTGGTTGGCGTTGCACTACTGATGGTGCTTGTAGTTCAAGAGCACGTTGTGCCTCTGCTTTGATTTCACCCTTGCCATCAATTGGACGACCAAGTGGATCAACTACGCGACCAAGGAAGCCATCGCCGACAGGTACGGAGAGAATCTCACCTGTGCGACTAACGCTTGTTCCTTCTTCAATTCCAGTGAACTCACCGAGAATAACTACACCGATTTCGCGCACATCGAGGTTTAGCGCCAGACCAAGCGTTCCATTTTCGAACTTTAGAAGTTCGTTGGTCATTGTTGAAGGCAGACCTTCAACACGGGCGATGCCATCGCCTGCTTGAGTAACTGTGCCGATCTCATCGCGTGCTGCGGCTCCCGGTTGATAAGAAGCAACATGCTTTGCAAGCGCGTCGCGAATCTCTTCGGGCCGGATCGTGAGTTCCGCCATCTTTCTCTCCTTCAACTAATTCAGATTCACAAATTGTGAATTCTGAAACCTATTTTTTATTTACTACTAAGAAACAAGCGCGCGGCTTGCCTCTGCCAATCTATTTGAAATAGTTCCATCGATTACTTCATCACCGAAACGAATTGAAATTCCGCCAAGAATGCTTGGGTCGATTTCAATATTTAGGTGAACTGGTTGACCGATCTGCTTTGTGAGCGAATCTGCCAATTTCTTTGCCTGCCCATCGCTTAATGCGATGGAAGATTTGATGTGCGCATTTACGCGATTGCGTCGAGCTGTTACAGCATGTGAATATGCTGAAATTGTCTTTTCGATGCTGCGGGCACGGCGACTTTCGACGCTATGAGATAGCAAGCTATTTGTGCTTGCTGAAAATTTGCTGCCAAAAATGCTCTTGAGTAAAGCCTGCTTTGCTTCTGGGCTCTGTGAGCGTTCGCTTAAGGCGGTGCGAAGATCTGGATTCTCGATAAGCAGCTTTGAGAAGATAAAAATCTCGCTCTGAACTTGGTCGAGAGAGTTGCTTAGATTTGCCGCGGTAGCTTCTGCTTCCACTGCAATCTGTTCAATTGCATCGGCGATACCTGATGGAGCAGACCAGCGAAGTGCTGTTGCATTTGCTAGCAGTGCCAGAGCTGGACCACCTAGTGATTTCTTAAATAGGTCTGAAACCAAATCTGACTTAGATGAAGAATCACGGGCTGAATCTGTAAGTGCTCTGCGAAGTCCGGTTGATGAATCAATCGCGACTAGCGCTTTGAATAGATCGCTTGAAATGGCAGAAGCGTCGCCAGCAGACACACCCTTGAGTGTGTTATCTAGCGCAACACGAAGTGCAGCTAGAGACTGACGACTGCTTCCACCTAAAACGATCATTACTTACTCTTCTCCAAATCATCCAAGAAGCGGTCAACAATGCGTGATTGTCGAACCTGGTCATCTAACGCTTCTCCAACAATCTTTGACGCTAGTTCAGTTGCAAGTGAACCAACTTCGTTGCGAAGAGATGTAATTGCCTGTTGACGTTCAGCTTCAATTGATGCGGTTGCGGCTGCTGTAATTCGAGCAGCTTCTTCTTGCGCCTTACCACGAAGATCTTCAATGATTGCAGCACCTTGAACGCGTGCTTCTTCACGAATCTTCTGGGCTTCGCCGCGAGCATCACTTAGCTGTGCGGTGTATTGCTCGAGAGCAACTTGCGCATCGCGTTGTGCTTTCTCGGCTTTCTCCATACCGCCTTGAATTGCTTCAGTGCGGGCTGCAAATGCTTTTTCAAACATTGGTACAACTTTGGAGCGAAGCACAAGGTACAACAGAGTGAAGGCAATGAAGCCAACAATTATTTCTGAAGTATGCGGAACGAGCGGATTAAGCTCTCCTGCAGCTGCGCTTATGCGAAAGCTCATGGTTAGAGAACGAAAGCTAGAACTAGACCAAAGAGAGCCAGAGCTTCAGCAAGTGCGAAGCCAAGGAATGCGATTGGTTGTAGAACGCTACGTGCTTCTGGTTGACGAGCGACACCGCTGATATATGCGGCGAAGATCATTCCAGTTGCGATTGCAGGTCCGATTGCTGATAGGCCATAACCGACCAGGTTGAGTGTGCCTTCCATTGTGTTGCCTTTCTGTTCGTGTTACTTACTAGCGGGAGCCAGTAAGTGGGTATTAATTTCTTTGGATCTAGTGCTCATCCGCCAGTGCTCCGGCGATGAACAAAGCTGTAAGTAGGGTGAAGATGTATGCCTGGAGGCATTGGACCATAAACTCGAAGAAGGTCATTCCGATTCCGAATGCAAAAGCAAATGGTGCAATTAACTTAACTCCGATCGCACCGCTGAGCATATGTTCGCCACCCAAGATGAAAACAAGTAGGAGTAAGTGGCCGGCAAACATATTTGCAAAGAGACGGAGTGAAAGAGTTAGTGGGCGAACCAAGAAGAAGGTTGCAATTTCAATTGGGGTTAAAAGGATATAAACAGCTTTTGGAACTCCTGGCATAAAAGCAATGCCCTTTAGATATTTACCGAGGCCATGTTTCTTGATTCCGACATAGTGGAAGACTCCAAAAGATATGAGAGCCAAAACATAAGGAAAGGCAACGTGAGACATCGTCGGGAATTGAAGAAGTGGAACAATTCCAAAGACGTTATTTGTAATAATGAAAGTGAAGAGCGAGAATAAAAATGGAACGAATCGCATGAATTCGTGTCCGATGATTTCTTGGCCGATTCCATTTCGAACGAAGCCATAAACCGATTCGCCGGCAAACTGTAATTTGCTTGGGACTACTGAAGCTTTACGAGATGCAATTATAAAAAATACTGAGATCAGAACAACTGAGAAGAGAACCAAGAAAATTGGTTTAGTTGTAAATTCGTTATCCCCAAAAATTGGTGGGAGGTTGAAGTCGGCGGTGCTTGGTGGGACGAATCCTTCACCACTCTCGGCAAACGCGAACTTGCGCACAAACACTCCTGTAAATAGTTAACTTTTGGGAAGTCATTTGAATCGGGCGTAACACTATTAGGAGTCCGCCTAAAACCAAAACTGGAAAGCGCCTAATTGCGCCCGAAACGGAGCCAGGTTAGGTAGAGCGACGAGCCAGCTCCTAGGAGGAGTCCCCCAAGGAGAAAGAAGTTCTTATCCAGCCAATTGTCCAAGGCCCAACCAATGCCGCCCCAAATAACTAGTCCTGAAAGCAGGTAGCCGAAAATTGACCACATTGCGCCCTCTTCATTGCCTCTAGCCATTTGTGCCTCTAGCCATTAATTATCTCCAGACTTGAAATCAACTTCCGAGCTCGCATTTGAGCCCTTAGTTTGCGGCAAAGGCAGTTGAAAGCGCAACTTCACAAAGGCCCGGATCTCGCCAGCCAACCAGGCTGCCGTAATTGAGAGTGCGCTGATAGCAAAGGTCGGCCGATCTACTGTTTCGGGAGAAGTTGTCTTTGTCACGACTAAGAGCAGAGCGCCCATCAAAATAACCTTTGCGAAGTAAGAGAACATCGCAAGCGCCATAGTTGCTATTGGATCTAAATTCTCAGAAATCTTTGAGATTAGTAAGTGCACCGAAAAATAGAGAATCACTGTGGCACTCGCCAACAATGAGCCCCAAAGACCAGAAGCCCCTCTAAGCAATATTCCGGCAATAATTGAAATTGCTGCAACTGTTACCGCAGGAATTAGCGCACCGCGCCAAAGATTAGTTTCGTTACTTTGCTGTGGCATTTGCTGTGACATTTTTTGACACCAGACTCTTTCTAATTAAGGCCAGGGACGATAGCAAAATTGCGAGACCAACAATTAGCGCCACCCAAATTGGCGCAAAGGCTGCAACCACTGTTGGGAATGCGAACATTGCAGTCCAAAGATAAAGAATTGCCGAAGTTCGGCGATGCGAATTTCCCATTGACAAGAGCTTGTGATGCAGATGTTCCTTATCTGCAGCAAATGGTGAACGCCCGGCTCGCAATCTGCGAATAACTGCCAATACCAGATCTAAGAGCGGAATTGCTAGGACAGTAAAAGGCAGTAGCAATGGGAGTAGGACTTTGCTGGAACTCTCATTTGTGATTGCGTTTACATCGATCTGACCAGTCAGAGTTATCGCTGCCGCAGATAGCAATAATCCTAGGAACATCGCCCCAGAATCCCCCATAAAGATGCGCGCTGGGTGGTAGTTGTGTGGCAAAAAACCAATGCAGATTCCAATAATTACTGCAGTAATCAAGGATGGAGCGCCCGCACGATTTAGGCCATTTACGACAGCCAACAAGTAAGCGAAGCCGAAGAATGACATCGCGCAGATTGCAACAATTCCAGTGGCAAGGCCATCTAAGCCATCAACAAAATTTATGGCATTAATTACGACCATAACAAATATGATGGTTAATATCTGGCCAATACTTGGAGGCAGAATATAAATTCCATTTATCGGAAGCCAGAGGATTTGGACACCGTGCAGAAGCAAGATTCCGCCTGCGACAGCTTGCCCAGCGAATTTAGTGATTGAATCCAAATCATATAAATCATCTAAAGCGCCCAAAATCATTATGAAAGTTCCGGCAAGAAAAATTCCGGTAGCTTCGCGGCCAAAAGATTTAGCAACAAGCGGCAGGTGGTTTACAACTAAGAAAGTAATGGACATTGAAACCCACATTCCAATTCCGCCCCAACGCGGCGTTACCTTGGTATGTGTATCCCGAGATCTAACATGAATAAATGCACCAGCCTTAAGAGCTAGCGTCTTTATATATGGTGTAACCAAATAACAAATTGCTGAAGCAAATGCTATGGTCAGAAGAAATTCGCGCACGTTTAATTAACTTCTATCTGGCGTAGATTGGGAATTTTGCAGTCAAAGCATTTACTTCGCTTCGAATTGCCTTTGCCTTATTCTCATCGCCACCATCTTTTATCGCGCGAGCAATAAAGGAAGCAATCTGAGACATTTCTGGAACACCCATTCCTTGGGTCGTAGTTGCGGCAGTTCCAACACGAATTCCACTTGTAACTGCTGGGGTTTCTGGGTCATAAGGAATTGAATTCTTATTTAGAACGATTCCGGATGCACCACAACGCTCATCAGCAACCTTGCCATTTACGCCAGTTGATCGAATATCAATCAATGCCAGGTGGGTCTGGGTTCCGCCAGAAACAGCGCGCATTCCCTCTTTTTCAAGATCTGCTGCAAGTGCCTTAGCATTAACAATTACACTCTTTGCATACGCTTGATATTCAGGCGTTGCACACTCTTTAAGTGCAACAGCTTTGCCAGCCACCGCGCTCATAATTGGGCCACCTTGCATGCCTGGGAATACCGCTTTATCAATAGCTGCTGCATGTTCAGCTTTCGAAAGAATCATTCCGCCGCGTGGTCCACGCAATACTTTATGAGTTGTAAAGGAGACAACATCTGCATATGGCACTGGTGAT
>JBILDT010000066.1:0-5805 GCA_044352485.1 Candidatus Nanopelagicaceae bacterium | reverse complement strand
TGGCCGATGCCGATGAAATTCGCGATACCGCAAATGCCCAGCCACTCTTGGTGGCCGGTGGCCTTATAGGTGCGGGGCGATTGTTTGGCGAAAATCATTCAAGCATTAGTTACACCGCAGGACATTCGGTTGGCGAGATAACTGCAACCGTTTTTGCTGGCGTTCTTGATGGCGATTCTGCAATGAAATTAGTTGCTGCCCGTGGTGCCCAAATGGCAATTGCAGCAAAGGGGTCCGATACTGGAATGTCAGCAGTGTTAGGTGGCGAGCGCGATGTAGTTGTTGCAGCCATTAACGCAGCGGGACTAACTGCTGCGAACGAGAATGGTGCCGGACAGATTGTTGCGGCTGGTTCTCTTACTGCACTTGCAGCTTTAGCCGAAAATCCTCCTGAAGGTTCACGAGTTCGTTCGCTCGCAGTTTCTGGTGCCTTCCACACTTCAACAATGGTTCCTGCAGTTTCACATCTAGCAGCTCTTGCCGCTTCACTAACTGCTACTGATCCAGCCATTCCATTCATATCTAATAAGGATGGTGCGGTTGTGGAAAGCGGTCGCGAGATATTGGATCGAATTGTCGGACAAATAGCTGGTCCGGTTCGCTGGGATCTCTGCATGGAGACAATGGCTAAATGTGGAGTAACCGGAGTTATTGAAGTTCCCCCTGCTGGAACTCTTGCTGGATTAGTTAAACGCGCCCAAGGTGAAATCCAAACCTTCGCGCTAAAGGGACCGGAAGATTTAGATGCTGCGCAACAATTTATCAAAGAGCACGGTGGCAACTAATGTCACTTAAATTTGCGCAAGATGTAACTAATGCTCGAATCCTTTCAGTGGGTGCTTATCGTCCACCTCGGGTAGTTCCAAACTCTGAAATTATCAAACGAATTGATTCGACAGATGAGTGGATTCAACAACGCACCGGAATCCAGACTCGCCACTTTGCAGATGCGGATGAATCACTTATTGATATGGCCGAAAAATCAGCGCTGATTGCAATCGAGCGCGCAGGTATGACGGCTCAAGATATCGATGCTGTAATTTTTGCAACTATTAGTTATCCATATCAGGCGCCAAGTGCTGCTACTGAACTTCTGGTTCGCTTGGGAAATGTTAAAGCTGCTGCATTCGATATCTCTGCTGCGTGTGCTGGCTTCTGTTACGGCGTTGCCCTTGCTAATGATTTAGTTCGAAATAAAACTGCCAAGAATGTTTTGGTGATGGGCGCCGAGAAATTATCTGACTTTACTGATCCTGAAGATCGTGCGACTGCATTTATCTTTGCCGATGGCGCTGGCGCAGTGGTCATTGGACCATCGCAAGACATTGGAATCGGTCCTACGGTTTGGGGCGCAAGCGCCGAAACCCGCGAAGCAATTGTTTTAGAGCCATCATTTTTAGAGTTTAAAAAGAATCCAGGCAATCCTGATATTGGTTGGCCAAATATTATTCAACAGGGCCAAACTGTTTTCCGTTGGGCAGTTTATGAAATCGCACCGATTGCACTTCGCGCTTTAGAGGCGGCTGGTTTAACTCCGGAAACTCTAGAAGTATTTATCCCCCACCAAGCCAATGACCGAATCATCGATTCGCTTGTGAAATCTATGAAATTGCCAGAATCAGTTGTTGTTGCCCACGATATCCGCACCTCGGGCAATACTTCTTCCGCTTCGATTCCACTGGCAATGGATGCGCTACTCGCCGAGAAGCCAGAACTTCACGGAAAGAGCGCACTTCTCGTAGGATTTGGCGCAGGGCTTGTATACGCCGGCCAAGTAGTTGAACTACCCTCAAGACCAGTCCAAAAAAGTAACTAACGCTCGACAATAATAAGGAGAACCAAGATGGCACTAACAGTTGATGAAGTTCTAGCAGGAATCAAGGAAATTGTTGTTGAAGTAGCTGGCATTGATGCCAACATCATCGCAATGGATAAGAAGTTCACTGATGATCTAGATGTTGACTCACTCAGCATGGTTGAAGTTGTTGTTGCAGCTGAAGAAAAATTCGGCGTAAAGATTCCAGATGAAGAAGTCACAAAGATGGCAACTGTTGGCGATGCGGTTAATTTCATCGTTGCAAACGGTAAGTAGAAAACTCTTCACTAAATGACACGACGTCGCGTAGTTGTAACTGGACTTGGTGCCACTACTCCACTGGGCGGTGATGTTTCCTCAACTTGGGAAGCACTGCTTGCTGGTAAAAGTGGCGTGCGCAAACTTGAGGATGAGTGGGCGCAAGAAGCTTCAGTTACCTTCGCGGCGAGAGTTGCAGTAGAACCTTCAGAAGTTATGGAGCGCGTAGAAATGCGTCGCTTAGATCGTTCTGAGCAATTTGCGATGATTGCATCACGTGAAGCTTGGAAAGATGCTGGTGCTCCTGATGTAGATAAAGAGCGATTGGGTGTTGTTATTGCATCAGGTATCGGTGGCGTAATCACATTACTTGATCAACATGATGTCTTGAAAGAGAAAGGTGCGCGCTTTGTTAGCCCGCACACAGTCCCAATGCTTATGCCAAATGGACCGGCCGCAAATGTTGGACTTGAATTACAAGCAAAAGCTGGTGTTCATACCCCAGTAAGCGCATGTGCATCTGGCGCAGAAGCTGCCGGATATGCACTTGAAATGATTCGCAATAATCGCGCAGATATTGTCGTTACTGGTGGCGTGGAGGCTGCAATTCATGAATTGCCGATGGCTGGCTTTGCTTCAATGAAAGCACTATCGACTCGCAATGATGCACCTGCAAAGGCATCTCGCCCTTACGATAAAGATCGCGATGGCTTTGTTCTTGGCGAAGGTGGCGGCGTTCTTGTCTTTGAAGAGTTAGAACATGCCAAAGCTCGTGGCGCAAGGATTTATGCCGAAGTTATGGGTCAGGGCTTAACTTCTGATGGTTTCCATATTGCAGCACCAGACCCAGAAGGCCACGGTGTTACTCGCGCCGTTAAATTAGCGCTGGCTGATGCAGGTATTCCACTCTCTGAAATTGTTCACTTAAATGCTCATGCAACTTCAACACCTGCTGGCGATGTTGCTGAAGCAAATGCCCTAGCTAATGCTTTAGGTAGCGATATTTCACACGTTGCAGTTTCTGCAACAAAATCAATGACCGGGCACCTACTTGGTGGCGCGGGTGCTATCGAATCTATTTTCTGCGTGCTTGCTATGTATCACCACAAAGCCCCGCCAACAATCAATATCGAGAACTTAGATGAAGCCGTAACGGTAGATGTTGTGCGCGATGTTCCGCGTGATCTGCCAAAAGGATCTATCGCCTGCCTCAACGATTCATTTGGCTTTGGTGGCCATAACGTCGTGCTGGTCTTTAGATCTTTCGAAAAGTAAGAGGGTTAAGCGAATTAGTTAACTTTAAAGCTAACTGAAACTGTAACGCTGACGCTCTTCTCAATTGAAGATGTGTCATACATTCCACCAGCAGAGGCATCAACTGAATCAGGTTGAGTTACTTGAACTGGACCACTTGTTACTGCCAAGACTGGACCAAGTTGTGAATCCACGGCCTTTGTAATTGAAAGTCCACGCTCTTTTGCATCAACTGTTGCTTCAGCTAAAAGTTGTGGACGTAATTTATCTAAATTCGAAACATAAAATTGCGGACCATAGTTATTGATATTTACACCGGTCTGCAAAAGTGAACCCATACCATTTGATAACTTCTTGATCAGTTGAACGTCTTTAGATCTGACAGTTACATTCTGATTCGCCTGATAACTGATAATTCGACCAGTTGAATTTCCATTTACATATTCGTTATTGGCATATGTTGTTACTCCGCCAACTTCGATCGCTTCAGAATCTAGACCGCCAGCAATCAGATACTTTGAAAGCGCATCAGTGCTTGTGTCAATTTTTTTAACAGCTACTGAAACTTGTTGTGACATCTCGCTTACATTCAATGTCCAGACCGCATTATCTGCAACAGCAGAAGTTTTGGCTGAACCTGTTACGGTAATTGAATTCCCTGATCTTGCTGAAAGTCCGGTGCCGACAAGACTTAATCCATATCCCAGACCAACTGCAAGAATTAACGCAGCTGCAATAGTTGTGATTGAACGACGGGACAATTTCTTCTCTTGGAATTCATTACTCATGGCTAAATATTAACGGCTCTTATCTCACCCTCGCTACCAACTCCCCGGCGATAGCACTCAAGTTCTAAATCCCAGGCAATTCCAAGGGCGTTTGAAAGAGAATCCCGAAGTGCTTCATAACTTCTAGTATTTTCTAAGGCGGTCATCAACCTATTTTCATGAACCATGACATCGCCAGTTGATGCAGTAACTGCTTGATGTAATCCAAGATCTGGTGTGCAGCGATAGAGAACACCTTCGCCACTAATGTTTGAAAACTCGCGAACTTCAAAACGTAGGTAATGCCACGATTTCAAGGTGCTGGCAATCTTTGATGCGACTGGTTTTAACTCTCGCCATTGCAATTGGGTTGCGAGCGCACCCGGTGCCAGATGTTGTTGTTCCCAATGCAATTCAACTGGGTATCCAAAGATTTCGTTTAGCGACCATTGGATATGTCGAAGTAATGCTTTCGGGGCCGAGTAGATCCGTAGATCTCCAGCCAATAGCCCGCTACTGCTCGGTAATGAAACCACTGTATTTCTCCTAGAACCGTAAATCAGGTTGCCTTGGTGCGACCTTCCCCAGCCCACCAATTACACGCTCAAATTGCGCTTCTAGAACTTACCGTTGCCGCAATTATGGTGGATTTGCCCAACCTTTGGCTAGTCCTACATCTGAAATATTTTTTCGCTATTGACCGATATGCAGTTACACTTTTCCCTAGTCCGACGCTTGGCAGTACCCGTTCACTCGGTAAATCTGTACAGAGGAAGACCGATCTTTAAGGAATTCTTATTGATCACATTTACCGTAAGGAAAAAGCTACATGGCAACAGGTACAGTTAAGTGGTTCAACTCTGAAAAGGGTTTTGGTTTCATTGCAGTTGATGGTGGCGGACAAGATGTTTTCGTTCACTACTCAGCAATTCAAGGCAATGGATACAAGTCTCTAGACGAGGGTCAAGCCGTGACATTTGAAGTAGTTCAAGGTCCAAAGGGCCCACAGGCTGACGCAGTTAATCCTGCATAATCACCATTAACATAGAAAGCCTCACCTTCGGGTGGGGCTTTTTTAGTTCATCAAATTATTTAATAACCGACGCGCTTAGGAACTTCTCCAACTTTTCTCAACTTAGCTAAAACTTCTTTCGCAGGGCTTAAATCTTTTCCAGCCTTCCAAGCATCTAAGTATTTCCATGGATAAACCATGCCACGACGGACCCACCAAATTCCAGATTCTGTGGGCCAAGAAATACCAAAGTGCACATGTGGCGCCGTTCCAGCGGCATCCCCCGACGTTCCAACTAGTGCAATCAGTTCACCTGCTTGAACGCGATAGCCCGGAACTACTTTTGAATAGATCTTTGAGAAATGCGATCCGTAATACCGGACCCCATCATCGCCAATCATTGATATTGAAAGCCCCCCACGAAGTGCACCATTGTTATTTTTCCAAGAGTATTTATCTACATCGCTGACTTCATCAATCACACCGGAAGTTGGAGCAAGAAATTTGCACCCGGTTTTTGCCAAAATATCAGTGGCCGGATAATTGTGATGAGCCCTGGAATATGAACTCTTGCAACCTTCAATCGGATAGACATAATTCGGTGAGGCGCTAGCCGGCGTTGCCGTTGCGATTAAAAGCAGGCAAATTACTGCGGATATTCGGTGCATCACGCGAGTTAGCATAGACTTACCCAACCC
>JBILDT010000065.1:0-6053 GCA_044352485.1 Candidatus Nanopelagicaceae bacterium | reverse complement strand
TTCTGGAACTGTTAACTTTCCGGAGCGAACCGCCTTATTAAAATCATCGATATGCCTAAATCCAAAGGCTGAAAGATCGTCGTAACGCATATCCATTTCGCGCACTACCCAGGCAAGAACATCAGCTGCCTTCTTTGGGTTTGTGATGATTGGTGCAATTAGATGAGGAATTCCTTCATAGCTTGTGAGCTCTACGCGCTTTGGATCAATCATGACCAGGCGAACATCATCTGGGGTTGAACGCATAAGAATCGAGACGATTAGCGAATTAATCATTGAAGATTTTCCAGCACCAGTTGCACCAGCTACTAATAGGTGTGGCATCTTCGCTAAGTTAGCGCAGATAAAGTTTCCTTCTACATCTTTACCAAGTGCAATAACCATTGGGTGAGCGTCGTTTCCGGCAACAGGAGAACGTAGGACATCTCCAAGAGCGACGATTTCGCGATCGGTATTTGGGATCTCAATTCCAACAGCGGATTTTCCTGGGATTGGCGAGAGAATTCGGACATCTCCGCTAGCAACCGCATAGGAAATATTCTTTGCAAGCGCTGTGATTGCTTCTACCTTCACACCGTTTCCAAGTTCAACTTCATAACGTGTAACCGTTGGCCCACGCATAAATCCAGTAACTCGGCATTCAACACCAAACTGATCAAAGACTTGGGTCAGCGCCGCAACAACGACATCATTTGCCTTCGACTTCGCCTTTGATGCTGGGCCAGTTTTAAGCAAATCCATTGAAGGCAATTCATATTTGGTATCGCCAGTTAACAACATCTGCTTCGCATGTTTAGGAACGCTGGCAACCGGAGCACTTACCGGGGTTGGATCCCTAGGAATCTCGACCGTGAACTCTTCGTCAAAACTCTCTTCATCCAACTCTTCTTGTTCTTCTAATTCTTCCTCATGCCTGAATCCTTGAACCAGTGGGGTTTCAAATGGCGGAGTGTCAGAGATTTCAAATTTCTCTTCAGCACGTGCGGCACGCGCATCAGAGACTTTCCCGCTACCCCAGTGAAATAGCGTTGAGATTCGTCCGAAGACCTTTGATACAGGTGTAGCAGTGATAACCAAAATTCCAAAGAAAAGAAGTATCAGAAGTATTGGAATCGCAAGAATTATTGTTACAAGCGCAACTAGTGGAGTCGAAATTCCGTATCCAATCCAACCGCCACCATTGCGGATTGCAGTCTGACCGGTTCCACTTGAACCATTGAGGATATGGAGCAAGCCAGTTACTGAGATAAGAAGAACGAAGGTTCCAACAATTATTCGTCCGGTGGCCTTTGAATCATCTGGCGCCCTAAACAATCGAAATGCGAAGTAGATAAAGATAATTGGCGTAATAAATCCAAGTCTTCCAATCAGACCAAAGACTGCGGCATAAATTCCATGCCCCACAACATTATCTAAGCTAAACCAGACACCTGCTGCAGATATGAGTCCAAGGATAAAAACAATAAATGCCAGGCCATCTCGTTGATGAGCTGGATCTAGATCCTGGGCGCCACGAAAGATAAAGCGAATAGATGAACCGAGAGTCTTTGCAAAGAATTTCCAAATTGCACCGATTCCGCGCGCAGCACCATTGGCTGCCGCAGATTTCTTGGTTGAAGCTTTTCTTCTCGCGGCCATAATGGCTAACCTTAAAGCGTTCGATATACGCGGTAACTAAGGCGCGCCGTTATACCTCGATAACTACCGGAACAATCATTGGTTTACGTCGATGCTTATCGCCAACCCAACTGCCGACTGTTTTTCTAACAACTTGTTGCAACTGATGTGTTCCATTAATTCCATTACTTACAGCGGTTGCTAGCGCCTTCTCAATCATGCCCTTTACTTCGTTAAAGAGCGCATTATCTTCAGTAAATCCTCGAGCATGAATATCTGGACCGGCAATTATTTTTCCGGTTTGTGATTCGATAACTACGACCACTGAAATGAAACCCTCTTCGCCCAGAATACGTCGATCTTTTAGAGAGCTCTCGGTGATTTCACCAATGCTCTGACCATCTACATAGACAAAGCCAACTGGAATTGCGCCAGCGACATCTGCATATCCATCAGCCATATCAACAACAATTCCATTTTCGACAACCAGAGTATTTGTTCTTGCGACACCTGTTTTGATTGCAAGTTCGGCATTCGCTCGCAAGTGGCGCCATTCGCCATGAATCGGCATTACATTCTTGGGTTTTACGATGTTATAGCAGTAAAGCAATTCGCCGGCTGATGCATGCCCAGATACGTGCACCATCGCATTTCCTTTATGAACAACATTTGCACCAAATCTTGTGAGCTCATTGATAACTCGATAAACCGGATTTTCATTTCCCGGAATAAGTGATGAAGCCAAGATAACCGTGTCACCTTTGCCTACTTGAATTTCATGATCTCCATTTGCCATCCGAGAAAGTGCAGCAAGTGGCTCACCCTGCGAACCAGTGCAGATTAAAACCACTTTGTCGCCGTAATCTTTTAGATTCTTTGAATCAACAATTAGGTTCGGTGGAATATGTAGATAGCCAAGATCTTCGGCTAATTTCATGTTGCGAACCATGCTACGGCCGACATATGCAACCTTGCGGCCGTGTGATTCTGCTACATCAATAATTTGTTGAATGCGGTGAACATGTGATGCGAATGAGGCAACAATTACGCGACGCTCGGTCTGGCGAATAACTCGGTCTAACACCGGACTAATGTCGCGCTCTGCAGTTGTAAACCCTGGAACATCGGCATTAGTTGAATCGACCATGAACAAGTCAACGCCTTCGGCGCCAAGCCTGGCAAAGGTAGCCAAGTCAGTTACGCGGCCATCAAGTGGGAGCTGATCCATTTTAAAATCGCCAGTTGCAAGAACTAAACCTGCTGGTGTTCGGATTGCGATTGCAAGTGCATCTGGAATCGAATGATTTACTGCAACAAATTCTAATTCGAAGGGACCAAATTTTTGAATCATTCCGGCTTTAACTTCAACCATCGGCGCAGTAATTCGGCGCTCTTTTAACTTAGCTTCAGTAAATGCCAGCGTTAGCTTTGATCCAACAATTGGGATATCGCTGCGTTCGCGGAGTAAGTATGGAACAGCGCCAATGTGATCTTCGTGGCCATGTGTGAGTGCAACTGCAACAACATCATCTAAGCGCTCACGGATATATTCAAAGTCGGGAAGAATTAAATCAATTCCTGGTTGGCTCTCTTCGGGAAACAATACGCCGCAATCAACTACTAACAACTTTCCTTCGTATTCGAAAACGGTCATGTTGCGACCGATTTCACCTAAGCCACCTAGTGCAACTATTCGAAGTGTTTTAGCAGCAAGCTTGGAGGGATAGGGTAAATCTGGATGAGGATGATTCATTAGTTAAGTGTTACTCCGCCTTGTCGTAGGTCCTCCCGCAGTTGCGCTATTTGCGCAGCGGTGGCATCGACAAGTGGCAATCTAGTAAATCCGCCAGGTAGGCCCATTTCATTTAGTGCGGCCTTAGTCAATATCGCACCTTGGGTGCGGAAGGTTCCGGTGAATACCGGTAATAATTTTTGATGTATTTCAAGTGCACGCGCAGCATTTCCAGAGAACCAGGCGTCTAGCATTTCACGGAGACCACTTCCAACGGTGTGGCCACATACCGAAACAAAACCAACTGCACCAACTGATAGCAGTGGCAGATTCAAAATATCATCACCAGAATAAACTGGAATTCCCGAACGCTTAATTACCCAAGAAGTAGCTGCAACATTTCCCTTTGCATCTTTTAGCGCAGCAATCCTTGGATGCTCAGCTAGGGCAACAATCGTGTCAGATTCAATTTCAATTCCGGTTCGGCCAGGAATGTCATACATCATCACTGAAAGATCGGTTGCATCGGCCATCGCTTTAAAGTGAGCAGCGATTCCTGCTTGTGGTGGCTTGTTGTAATAAGGAGTTACTACTAATAATCCATCGGCTCCAGCTTTTGCAGCTCGTTGCGCTTGAACAACCGAGTGTGAAGTTTCATTGTTGCCAGCACCAGCGATTACTTTAATCTTTGACCCAACTGTTTTCTTAACAACACTTACGATTTGATCTTTCTCATCGTCGCTTGTTGTTGGTGCTTCGCCTGTTGTGCCATTTACAACGATTCCATCGTGCCCAGTTGAGACTAAATGCGCTGCTAATTTTTCGACACCAGCCCAATCGATTTCGCCATCCTTGTTAAATGGCGTAACCATGGCGGTAATTAACCGGCCAAATGGAGGTGTAATGCTCATACGCTTAGGTTACACGCAATTTACGGAGCTATGCGACCAGATTTCTGAAATGCCCCGTAAGTCATCGGCATAAGTTCGGCGAAGTGCTTCTCCATCTTCTCTGCAACCATCTCGATTTCACGTTGTGGATATGACGGGAAATGTGAATCTGGGCTAGATGTGCGAAGTGAAAGGAAATTCATTAGGGCTCGGGCATTCATGGTTACATACATAGATGAGTAAAGTGTTACTGGCAGAACTGCGCGCGCTACTTCTCGGGCAACGCCAGATGCCAAAATCTTCTGATAATTTTCATAGGCAACAATGCAAGTTTCTTTGATTGCATTGACTGTTATATCTAATTGCTCTTGGGTGCCATCAACGAAAGTGTATGCACCAGTTTTGCCAACCTGGACTAACTTGCGATCCTTATTTGGGATATAAAAAACCGGGCGAAGTTCACGATAACGACCGCTCTCTTCATTGTAAGAAGCGATTCGGTGGCGCATAAATTCACGGAATACAAAGATTGGTGCGGAAACAAAGAAGGTCATTGATGTATGTTCGAATGGGCTCCCGTGACGTTCACGTGCCAGATAATTAATTAAACCAGCATCGCGTTCACTAGATTCACCGACTTTTTCTAAAGTTGTCTCCCCCGCAGTTGAAACTCGTGCTGCCCAAATAACATCGGCATCACTCGCACTCGACTTCACTAGTTCAACAGTCATGTCGTCGCGGAAAACTATTTCTTGCTTGGTATCAACAACATCTGGGGTATCGGTATTCATGACCCGACCCTATATAAAGCATCGCCTATCGCCTCGTATTAGGGCATACTTTCGGCGTGTCAGTGAAGCGTGATTCTTTCAGTGTCTCAATAACCGTCGGTGCATATGGCAGCGCTTTCGGTGCCGCGGCGGTGGCTGCTGATTTCTCAGTTCTCCAAGCTTGCTTGCTCTCACTACTTTTGTTTTCTGGGGCATCACAATTTGCGGTTGTTGGAGTAATCGCAGCAGGTGGCACAGCAATTAATGCCATTGCAACGTCAACACTTCTTGGAACTCGTAATGGTCTATATGGATTGCGCCTTGCGCCTATTCTGAAATTACGTGGTTGGAGACGAGTTGTTGCAGCGCAGATAACTATTGATGAATCAATTGGTGTTGCCCTCGCACAAAAAGATGAAGCCGAAATGCGCAGAGGATTTTGGTATACCGGTTTTGGGGTATTTATCTTCTGGAATCTTTTTACACTTGCCGGCGCACTTGGTGCGCAAGCAATTGGCGATCCATCTGCCTGGGGCTTAGATGCCGCCGTTCCTGCTGCATTTCTTGGACTGCTCTGGCCCAGACTTTCTGACCGTAAGTCTTGGGTATTAGCCGGCTTTGCAATTTTACTTGCACTTTCACTGACGCCATTTGTTCCCGCTGGAATCCCAATTATTTCTTGCACCCTACTCGCCATAATCATTGGATGGCGAAAATGAGCACCTTCTGGATAGCGGTTATTGGATCAAGCGCTCTAGCATTTGCAGTTAAATTCATCGGGGCATCAGTGCCAGAAACTTTCTTAAGCAATCCACGGATTCTACGAATAAATACCTTGATTCCGGTTGCACTCTTAACCGCCTTAATTGCGGTAAACACATTTGCAGATAAGACTCAGTTAGTGCTTGATCATCGGGCTCTGGGAATAGCTGCGGCAGTAACTCTATTGATTGCTAAGGCGCCATTTCCAGTTGTCGTTGTAGGCGCTGCAATTACTTCAGCACTTGCCTACCGCTACATTTAAAGAATCTTTAGTGATTCAAG
>JBILDT010000064.1:0-6059 GCA_044352485.1 Candidatus Nanopelagicaceae bacterium | reverse complement strand
GTTTAGGCGTCCAGAGAATTAGATCTGCAAATGATAAATCGGAGAGTAATTGCCACTCTGCTAAAAGTTCCATTAGGCGGGCGCGATCATCTTGGGTCAGCGCAGTTTGCGAGGCGATCATTTCATCTATAGATAACAAGATTTCGCCTCTCATCCCAATAAATTCTTATTTAACTTCCTGCGCAATCCTACCAATCTCGGAGATTGTCCTTCCAAATCCAGATTCCCGCTTAGCTGGCTCTGCGAGGTTTGTGTTAATCCGATTATTCATGGGAAGTATGAAGGAGGTTTCGCCTTCGCACATCTTCAAGAATCTATTCGATAGCGCTCGATCTTCACGAGTGCTCCCTGATTGATTCAAGATATAAATAATTGGCAGATTTCGAAGCAGAACCGGGAATTGAGACATGAACTGTTCCAATCTGATGAGACTTAAACCATTAGATTTGCAGAGATAGATCAGAGTTGTAGTTTCTTCTAAAGTTCGATTAATAAAACCGGCCTGCCATCTTCGATCATTTACTACTTCGGCCAATGGCGGCAGCGGTCCAAGATCAACAATGCTCACACTAGAAGTTTTGCCAATACTGGCCTCGCTTGATTTCTCCTGTGAAATTAAGCTAACCAAATTTATGTTTTGATGATTATTGTCCGCACGCCCGATGAAATATTCAAGAGCTGGTGCTCTAGTATCAGCATCAAAGAGATTGACTTGGGAATTGGCTGCCAAGTAATTTGCAATATTTAGCGCAACCGAACTTCTGCCTGGTGCGCCAACAGTCCCAGTAATTGAAATAACGCAGGGCTTTCTAGATGGTGAACTTTGAGATGCCTCCAAATGATTTGAATTTGAAGCCATAGAATTTGCGATGAGTGGCAATCTGAGTTGACCTCTGATGAATGTCATTAATTTATGGGAATTGATCTCAATCTCATCAATACAAATGTTCTTAACTTTAGAATTTGAAGTTGATTCGAGTAAGTCAGCGTCAAAGTTTGGTAGGTCCCTTTTATATATAACTACCGTTCTTAGATCTCCATTTCTTGCCTCAAGGAATTCCATCAGACCAGCCATATCTATGGCTCGAAAAATTATGCTCCATCCTTGCGAGAAGAGAAGTTGTGAGACAAAATCCTCGCAATCTGAATCACTAATTGCTGTTACTACTTGCAGTTGAGGAATCTCAGATTTCATTTCGAACCACAACAATTCTTGATTGATTCAGTGCCGACAGAAGATAGAGAACATCACGCTCTGGAATCTTGAGAACTATTCCGATATCTCCACCCATATCTCTTGATTTCAAGTCAATGCTTTCGACCGTGACACCAATCGAAATTAACTCAACTTCTCTGGACTTAGCAGAGTTCAAATCATCCTGGGGTAGCGAGTAGATATCGACGCTCTGTCCGCTATCCAGATCATTTGGTAGATCACTTCGCACAATTTTCAGAGGCACGCTTCGGCTGCTTTCGCCCTCAAAAATTTGAGAGATTGCTGATGCCGGAAGTAATTCACCCTTTAAAATCCTACGATTTGCAACTAGGTTAATTATTTTTGAATCAGAAGATAGATATTTATCAGAGTTCATTGGCAGAAATACTTTTACCGCAGTAGCACTTCCATCTTTTATTGCATCCCCAGCCGCCAGATCCTTCGAGGCCGTCCAGACGCTCACGGATTTATTGGCCTGGCCAGTTATTGCAAATGCTGCAAAGAGCGAGAGGACAAGTAAGCCAATTGCAAAATATGTTTTAGCAGTTGCGCGTTTAAGTGCAATATCTTTTATTGTCTCTAGATTTAAATTATTTGAAGCAGTTTTACGTAACATCTTCCTGTTCTCCCTATGTGATTAGGAGCAATGGATACCTCATTTCCTTGTGACAGAAGTTTCTCAATCCACAGGAATTCATTGAGTAGTTTTCTTAAATTTACTGCCTCTCCAAGTCGCCATTTTCATCCTTTAGGAGGAGGTTCGTCTTCTATTTCCTTGTCATGGTTGGCCCCAAGAGAGCAACAGCGGATATTAAAAATGAAATGAGATCAAATGAAGGCAATTCAAAACGAGAACCCAGAAAGTCCATTTCGGATTCGCAATTATGGCGTTCCAGGTTCTGCGACTCCAATCGATAGCGCGCTCTGGAGCCACCCAATGCTTTCCTTTCACCAAGAACCCAAGATTGTTGAAACCCCAGTGATTCCTGCAAAGTTGTATTTGATTCCCACTCCAGAATATTTCGGCAGAGACGTTGAGGATTACTCAGATCCAGAATTTCTAGCTAAACCCTCGCCCTTATCCGAGCTACCAGAGATTCAAGAGTGGGTTACAAAGTTTGCTCTGGGAGTGGTTGAAATCTGGGGTGGCAGACGATCAGCAAATCAACTTGCAAGGTGGTGTCATCGACAGGTGCACCAACAATTACTGATTAAGCCATCAGCGATAAAAACCGCCCCAAAGATTCGAAAGATTTATATCAGCGAACCAATTGAAGGAGTGGCTGAAACAACTGTAACCCTAAGAATTGGCGAACGTGTTCGTTCTTTGATTCTAAGATTTGAAGGCGTAGATAAGAGATGGCTTTGCACCGAATTAGTACTTCTCTAAATCTAAGCTGCTCCGTGGCAACGCTTATATTTACGACCTGAACCACATGGGCACGGTGCATTTCGAGAAGTTCCACCAGTTGCAACAACTCCACCATCTTCTGCGGCAGCTGAATAGCGAAGCTCATTCTTAGGTTTGATAGCCGGACTTAGCCCTTTAGCTTCGACACCACCAGATTCTTCTTCAACATTAACTTCAACATTGAATAGATAGCCGACGAGTTCTTCTTTAATCGCATCCATCATGGCTGCGAATAAGTCGTAGCCCTCTTTCTGATATTCGACAAGCGGATCTCGCTGTGCCATTGCACGCAATCCAATACCCTCTTGCAGATAATCCATTTCGTAAAGGTGTTCGCGCCACTTGCGATCTAGAACTGAGAGCAAGATTTTACGTTCAAGTTCGCGCGTTACAGCTGGAGTAAGAGTTTCTTCTCTAATCTCATATGCCTTCTCTACATCGGCCAGAACTCGATCCAAGATAAATTCTTGATCTAAGCCTGGACGTCCACCAACTTCATTAATCAAATCTTCAACTGTGAATGAGATTGGGTAGAGCGCTTTAAGTGCAGTATGCAAGGTATCAAGATCCCAATCCTCGCTGAAGCCCTCACTTGTTGCAGATTCCACATATGCAGAAATTGTGTCCACGATAAAAGTTTTTACCTGCTCTTGAATATCAGCACCTTCAAGCACTTCACGACGTTCGCTATAAACAACTGTGCGTTGGCGGTTCATTACATCGTCATATTTCAAGACGTTTTTACGCATCTCAAAGTTAAGAGATTCGACTTGAGTCTGAGCCGAACGAATTGCATTTGAGACCATCTTAGATTCGATCGGAACATCATCTGCAATTCCTGCTGCACCTAGGAACCTCTCTACAATTCCAGAGTTAAACCTACGCATCAAATCATCTTGAAGTGATAGGTAGAAACGAGATTCACCTGGATCGCCTTGACGTCCGGAACGACCTCGAAGCTGATTATCAATACGACGAGATTCATGACGCTCTGTTCCAAGTACGTAAAGCCCGCCAAGTCCGACAACTACTTCGTGCTCTTTGGCAACAGCTGCTTTCTGCTTTGCTAGTTCATCAGCCCATGCAGCTTCATACTCTTCTGGAGTTTCAACTGGGCTCAAACCGCGACGTTGTAATTCGAAGTCCGCCATGAATTCTGGATTTCCACCAAGCATGATGTCGGTTCCACGGCCAGCCATATTTGTCGCAACAGTTACTGCGCCAACAGTTCCTGCGCGCGCAATGATTGCCGCTTCGCGTTCATGTTGTTTGGCATTCAATACTTCATGTGGAATTCCACGCTTCTTCAATAGCGAAGATAGCTCTTCAGACTTCTCAACAGAAACTGTTCCGACCAGAACTGGTTGTCCTTTTTTATGGTGTTCAGCAATATCTTCAGCCGAAGCTATAAATTTTGCATTTTCAGTCTTGTAAATCAAATCTGGTTCATCAGCGCGTTGCATAGGACGATTTGTAGGAATTGGAATTACACCTAATTTATAAATTTGCATCAATTCTGCTGCTTCGGTCATAGCAGTTCCGGTCATACCAGAGAGCTTCTCGTATAAGCGGAAGTAATTCTGAAGCGTAATTGTTGCAAGAGTCTGGTTCTCATCCTGAATTTCTAGCCGCTCTTTGGCTTCTAGCGCTTGGTGCAGACCTTCGTTGTAGCGTCGTCCAGCAAGCATGCGACCAGTGTGTTCATCGACGATTAAGAGTTCGCCATTCATAACTACATAATCTTTATCTCGCTTAAAGAGCTCTTTGGCACGAATACCATTATTTAAATAGCCAATCAGCGGAGTATTGACTGATTCATAGAGGTTCTCGATACCTAGTAACTCTTCAACCTTAGTAACACCGAGCTCTAGAACGCCCACAGTGCGCTTCTTCTCATCAACTTCATAGTGCAGATCGCGCTCTAACTTCTGAGCAATTGTTGCAAATTCTACGTACCACTTTGTTGGCTTATCAGCAGGTCCGCTAATGATTAATGGAGTTCTGGCTTCATCAATCAGAATTGAGTCAGCCTCGTCAATAATCGCAAAATTATGTTCGCGTTGAACACAATCTTCTAAAGACCAAGCCATGTTGTCTCTTAAATAATCGAAACCAAATTCATTATTTGTTCCATATGTAATGTCTGCTCCATATGCTTCACGGCGCTCTGCTGGCGACATATTGGAGAGAATTACACCAACCTTTAATCCTAGAAAACGATGGATTCGACCCATCCATTCGCTATCACGTTCAGCCAAGTAATCATTTACGGTAACAACGTGCACACCTTTACCAGTTAGCGCATTTAAATATGCAGGTAGTGTTGAAACCAGAGTCTTTCCTTCACCGGTCCGCATTTCAGCGACATTTCCTTGGTGAAGTGCGGCGCCGCCCATAATTTGAACATCGTAGTGTCGTTGTCCAAGAGTGCGTTTTGCAGCCTCACGAACTGTTGCGAAAGCTTCAGGCAACAAGTCATCTAGTGATTTGCCAGATGCAAATGCGTTCTTAAGTTTTGTGGTTTGAGCACGGAGATCAGCATCACTTAGCGCAGAAATTTCACTCTCTAGTTCGGCAACCTCTTTAGCAATTTTTTCAAGTTGGCGAATCTGGCGGCCTTCTCCTGCACGCAAAAGTTTGTCTAGTAGCGGTGACACGAATCCTCTTTCATAAGCCTTTAGCCGATTACGGACATGGGAGCATCTTAATGTGTAAAACCTTCTGTTGCACACGAGGCCAATACCCCATCAACGCTTCCACCGAGAGTCAAAAGCGCTGAATTTGCTGCTTGAACAGTGGCCCCCGTGGTGACTAAATCATCGATGAGAAAGACCACTGAATTCGAATTCTTAGTGGGATAAATCTCTAGATACTTAATTCGGTCAACCACAAAAGCACCCTTCATATTCACGGCTCTCTCATGAAAATTTAAGGAGGTCTGATCAGATACTTTCTTAGAATGGCTGAGACAATTTAATACTTGAATATTTAGGGTTTTATTAAGATTCATCAACTGAGTTACAAGAAGTTCAACATGGGCGAAGCCACGTTTTCGGTCTGCCAATCTTCTCGACGGAATTGGAATAATTACTATTTCTCTAATGGCTAGCTCTCTGCGCAGTGAGATTTCTTTTAGCGCTCTCTTTAGCGATTGATTGAGACGCTCGGCTAAAAATGCTCTTGCCTGAAGCTGATTGTCCTCTTTTGCGGCCAGAATAATTCGAGAGAGGCTTGGTGAATATTTACTGCCGGCAAATATTTGTAGAGCTCCTCGGTAACTAACCGAAGCCTCTAATTGAACATTTTTCCTACATCCAAGACATGCTCCAAATTTTGATAGATCTTCGGTGCTTGACCTTAGACAAGATGGACACCTAGCCGGGAAGAGGAGCGAAGAGAAAACGGCAACAAACGCTCCAAAATTCACTGACC
>JBILDT010000063.1:0-6073 GCA_044352485.1 Candidatus Nanopelagicaceae bacterium | reverse complement strand
CCATTGGATCCGGTCACTGCAATCTTGGACATTTTGATAAACCCGATTCACTGATATGGTTGGACCGCTCCAAAACAATAGCCGCAATAAGAGATTGATTCAAGAGAGAATTTGCCCATGAGTAAATCCCGCTACTTCTATAAAAAGG
The DNA here is from genome assembly GCA_044352485.1 of Candidatus Nanopelagicaceae bacterium. Classification (GTDB taxonomy): domain Bacteria; phylum Actinomycetota; class Actinomycetes; order Nanopelagicales; family Nanopelagicaceae; genus AAA044-D11. The sequence goes on along the minus strand of JBILDT010000063.1, from coordinate 5,925 downwards.
GCGAGCTGGCCAATGGCGATTGGGATGTAATCGTCAACGACAAACTTCCTGGCTGGAAGCACACTGGCACTCGAGTCGCCACACTTTCACCGGGTAAATCTTTTGAGATAGCAGCTGACAAAGTTGAACGCTTGATCTGGCCACTTGAAGGCGAAGGCATTGTTGTTGATTATGTTGTTAATGGTGAAAGAAAGAACCAGAAGTTGGCTGGACGTAAAACTGTCTTCAGTGGTCCAACTGATGTTCTATACCTTTCAATCGATACTTCAATAAAGATTTCTGGATCTGGTCGATTTATTATTGCTGAAGCACCAGCAAAAAATTCTTTTCCAGATAAATATATTCCAGCAAAGAGCGTGCCTGTTTTTACTCGCGGCGCAGGCCCAGCATCAAGACAAGTCCATAACTTTGGTGATCCATCCGAGCTTGCGGCTGATCGCTTTATAGTTGTTGAAATTATCGTACCGGCCGGAAATTGGTCGGGTTCACCTGCCCACAAACATGACACTTATATTCCTGGGGTTGAATCAAATTTAGAAGAAATTTACTACTTTGAAGCCGCAGTGAGTAAGAATCTACCTACGCAAGAGAGCGCTGATCCAGTTGGATTCTTTAGTGGACGCGCATCTGATGAACGTGAATATGAATTAACTACCGAAGTTAAAAGTGGCGATGTTGTTCTTGTTCCCCACGGTTGGCATGGTCCAGTTATGGCACAACCTGGATACGATCTTTATTTTATGAATGTAATGGCCGGACCAGATCCAGACCGCTCGTGGAATGTAACTGACGACCCAACACAAGGCTGGATTCGCAAAACCTGGAATGAAAAAGATATCGACCCAAGGCTGCCTTACTTAAATAATTAAGGACGGCCCATCTTTGCGAAGATGGCATCGAAGAACTTAGCAAATTTAAGTGATTGCTCCATCGGCATCAACCAATCATTTCCACCACGAACTACGCGAGCAAATGCATCAGACATTAATTGATATGGATCGCAAGCTTCAAAGTGTTCGATTCGAGCCTTGCCATCGACTGTAATTTCTAGCGTGCTTGGGTTGTTATGTGAATTAAAGGAGTCATTCCCGCCAGTGCGAAGTTCGCCCTTTGTTCCTTCAACGATGAACCAATGTGTTAATTTAATATTGTCAGAAGCTACGGTCTCGGCAACAGCGCCACCGATATTGAAATTAACACGAGTTGTTTCATCAGTTCCTGCTTTATGCCAGATAACTTTCACATCAATATCTGAAACATCAGCGAAGTCCATTGCCCAAAGTGGTGCAACAGTTGAGTAAGGTCCAAGGTCGTAAAGAATTCCGCCACCTAGAGCCGGATCGAGTCGGATATTTCCTTCATCGAGTCCGTCATAAGTAAAGCAAGTTCTGATGCGAGTTATTTTTCCAAGTTCACCGGATGCAACAATTTCTCTGATGCGTTGGCTACGTGGATGCCAGCGGTTCCAACTTGCTTCAACAAAAATTCGTTTGGTCTCTTCAGAAACTGCAATTGCTTCGGCGACTTCGGCGGCATTCATGCCAAGTGGCTTCTCGCAGAGCACATGCTTTCCAGCACGCATCGCTTTAATTGCTAGTGGCAGGTGAAGTGAATTTGGAAGCGAGATATAAACCGCTTCGACTTTAGGGTCAGCTAGAAGTTCGTCATAGCTGGTGTAAACAACTCCGTTTGGTGAGATTGTGAGGGCTTTAGTCTTATCGCGAGAAGCAACTGCGTAGATTTCGCCAACATTTGATTTAGAAATTGCCGGATATAGCGCCCGCTTTGCAATTCCACCTGCACCGATAAATCCCCAACGTAATTTTTCCATTTTGGAATCCTATCCCAGGATTTAGAATTATGGACAGGCTATATATTTAATATCACCTTCGGCTGGTGGCGCATCTAAGACTGCCTTCACGCCAGACAAATCAACAACTTTCGAGATCAAGATATCGAGGTTCAACTTCCCGCTCTCAACCAATTCGGCAGCCCTAGCCTGCGTAAGCGGATTCAGGAACGAACCTTGAATTCTAAGTTCGTTAACCACGATATTAAATGGATTCACTTCAAGGGTTGCATCTGAAGCAGTCAGTCCAAGGACAATTACCGAGCCACCACGTCTTGTTATATTCTGGGACTGATTAAACGTTTCGATGCTGCCAGCACATTCAAATGTGACGTCCATATTTGAGATAACTGTATTTACATCTTCGCTCTTTGGATCGATGACTCTGGTCGCTCCGATTTTTAGTGCGACATCACGACGAAACTTCTGCCTTGTTACTAGAACTATTTCTGACACACCAGCAAGCTTTGCAAGTTGAACCACCAGAAGTCCGATTACCCCCCCGCCTAAAATTGCTACCTTCTCGCCACCTTTTAACTTAGCTAAATCCATGCCTCGGATTGAACATGCCAGCGGTTCAATAAATGCTAGGTGCAACGGATTCAAGTCATTTCGAACCGGATAAATCTGGGAATCAGGCGTTAGAACATATTCAGCAAGTCCACCATTTATGTTCACTCCAAGGGCTGTTAAATCAGGACAGAAAGCGGTTCGTTCAGCTCTACAGTCTTCACATTTGCCACAAACAATATTTGGATCAACACTTACAACCTGGCCAACTTTGAATCTTGAATCTGGCCCAACCTCTTCAATGACGCCACCAAATTCATGGCCCAAAATAACAGGCTTAGATGATGGATACTCGCCATGATAAATATGTCTATCCGTTCCACAAATTCCGCAAGCTAAAACTTTAACTAAACACTCTTTACTTCCTGGTTTTGGTCTTTGGACTTCTGCAACTGTCATTTCATTTACTGCAGATAGGACTACCGCTTTCATTTAGATTGAGTTGCCATTTGGAGTAATGATGATTTTGCGACCCTTGCCTGACTTGAATGCTGACAAAGCTGCCTCGTAATCGTCAAGAGCAAAACGATCGCTGATCATTACTTTGGGATTCAATACGCCAGAGCTAAACAAATCAACGGCTCGATCAAAGGTATGGAGAACAGCCATGGAACCTGCAATCGTAATCTCTTTGTTGTAAATCCAGAACGGTTCTATCTCTACCTTGGCCTTCTCATTTGCAACACCAAACTGTAGGAAAGTTCCACCAGGCATGACATGTGAAAGGGCTTCCTGAATGGCTTTTGCGACTCCGGTGCAATCGATTACCACATCCCAACCGCGAGGTTGATCTAATGATTTAACATCTGAAGTTGCATGATCAATTCCAAGAATTCTTGCAGTCTCAAGCTTTGATTCATTTATGTCAATTATAGAAACACTTGCGGCGCCATTACGCTTTGCGAGTTCGGCCATCATGAGTCCCATGGTTCCGGAACCATAAATCAGATAGTGCGAACCTGGAATTCGAGGAAGTACGTCATAGCCACGAATCGCACATGAAAGTGGTTCGATAAGTGCAGCTTCAAAAACATCGACACCGGCAGGAAGAATGTGGCAGTTCTTTACTGGAGTCTTTAGAAGCTCTGCGGCAGCGCCAGGATAAGAAACTCCAAGAGCATTCCAATTTTCACAGAGATTTCCGCGGGCTCTGCGGCAGTAAAAACATTCACCACAATGCAGTGATGGATCAACTGCGACTAGGTCTCCAATTTTTATCTCTTTAACATTTTTGCCAACAGCGACAACTTTTCCGGCCATTTCATGTCCGGGAATAATTGGAAGAGTTGGGGCAAATTCGCCCTCAAGAATATGTAAGTCAGTCCCACAAATTCCCACACTTGCAACTTTAACAATTACATCGCGATCGCCCGGTGTTGGATCAGGAACATTTTCAATGGCAACTTTGCCAATGCCAGTTATTACCGCTGCTTTCATGGCTAGTTGTTAATCAACTTAATATGCGATGGATTTAACTCTTCAAGTGAGCAGACTCCAAGAAGTTTCATTGTACGAACCATTTGAGTGCGCAGGATTTCTAAACTGCGATCGACACCTTCTTTGCCGCCAGCCATCAGTCCATACAGATATGCACGACCAATCCAAGTGAAATTAGCACCAGCTGCAATACAGGCAACGACATCTGCGCCATGCATGATTCCGGTATCGGCATGTATTTCAAATTTCTTACCAAGAGCTTTACGCGCTTCAGGAATCAATAGGTATGGCACTGGGGCACGATCTAATTGTCGGCCACCGTGATTTGAAAGTGAGATTGCATCTGCACCAGCCTTTTGTGCAAGCACCGCATCATCTATATTTTGGATTCCCTTTACTAAGAGATTTCCATCCCATTGTCTGCGAATCCACTTTAAATCTTCAAAGGTAACTGTTGGGTCAAACATTGAATCTAGAAGTTCGGCAACAGTGCCCTTCCAGCTATCAAGTGAGGCAAATTTGAGTGAATCGGTGGTCAAGAAGTTGAGCCACCAAGCTGGTCTTGGCAGTGCATTCAAAATTGTTTTTGAAGTTAGTGATGGTGGAATTGTCATTCCATTTCTTACATCACGAAGTCGGGCGCCAGCTACTGGAACATCAACGGTAAGAACTAAAGTATCGAAACCTGCAGCCTTTGCTCTATCAACAAGCGCCATTGAACGATCGCGATCTTTCCACATATATAACTGGAACCAGTTGCGGCCATCAGGTGCAATTCTTGCTACATCTTCAATTGATCGGGTTCCCATAGTTGAAAGTGTGTAAGGAATTCCGGCATCGCGGGCTGCAGTTGCGCCGGCATATTCGCCTTCGGTCTGCATCATTCGAGTAAATCCGGTTGGTGCAATTCCAATTGGCATGGACATTGTTTGTCCGAGCATTTTTACTGAAATATCAACTACTGAAACATCACGCAAAATTCTGGGTTGGAATTCGACTCTTTCAAATGTAGAGCGTGCGCGAGTTAAACTCGATTCGGAATCAGCGCCACCATCGGTGTAATCGAATGGTGCCTGTGGTGTCCGGCGCTTAGCAATATCTCGTAAATCATAAATTGTTAAGGCTCTAGATAATCTGCGTTTGCGGCCATTGAAAATAGGTTTCCGGAAACGCATTAATGCGGCTAGCTCTTTGATTCCAGGAAAGCGTCGCTTCACTTTTAATTGGCCCATAGGAAAATACTACACATCTGATTTGGCTCGAGATATGCTTCGAATCCTCATGACAGATAATCGCAAAATCCTGATTTTAAACGAACTGGACAATATCGCCGTCTGTCTCGTGGATATGGAAGTTGGCGAAGTCATCAGACAAGATGCCCTAAATCTCACTATTCAAAATCGAATTCCCCGTGGCCACAAAGTAGCTACAAAAGCTATTGCTAAAAATGATGGCATCATCAAATATGGCGAACGTATGGGGCATGCAACTAGTGATATAAAAATTGGCGAACATGTTCATACGCATAATGTTCTAGGCGATCGCCTTTCAGCGGAGCAAGTGAAATGAGCATGAGAGGTTTTGACCACGGTAATCGCGGTATTGGAGTTCGGGATCATCAATTAATTCTGCCCTCTGTTGTCTGCTCAACCAGAGTTTCAAGTCGAATCGCAAAAGAGATTGGCGCAATAACTTTTGCACACCAACATGGATGTGGCTTTATTGGCAACGATGTTGGGCGCATTACTGATTATTTTGCGGCGCTAGCAAACCATCCAAATGTTAGTTCTACCCTTGTAGTTGGACTTGGTTGTGAAACGATTCAGGGCAATGAACTAGCCGATAAATTACTTGCTAAAAATAAATCCACAAATTACTTGGTTACTCAAGAGAGTGGCGGTGTGCAAGGAACAGTGGATTCTGGTGTTGCTGCTGCAAAGGCGTTACAGGCTTACTATCAACCAACTCCGGTTTTACTTCCGAGATTGCATTTAGGAATAGATCTCTCGAATGATGATTTAAAAGTGGATGAGATAGTTGCAGCGCTGACTAGCGTTGGTGTTGATATA
>JBILDT010000062.1:0-6140 GCA_044352485.1 Candidatus Nanopelagicaceae bacterium | reverse complement strand
TGAGCGCGAAGTCTCCTCCTTCACCCCTGAGCGAACTGATGGAAAAGATTTGGGATTATTAATCAATCGTGGACTCGTCGGCGAAACAGCCGATGATTTCCTAAAAATAACTGGAAGCAGTGACGAAATTAAAGCTTGGCGAGAATTTTACGCCGACGTGCAGAAGCTGGCAGATGCAATAGCGCCGACTATGCTCGAGAAACTTCCAACTCGATCTGAACTTAAGGAAAAAGTCGGTCATAAAATTTGGAATGAGATAATTGAAAATCCGATAGAGCAAGTATTAGAGAGTAGATTTAAAAACGATTTAGTCCGTGGAATCGTCTTTACCGATGGCTTAATTGGCACATTTTCTGATGGGAAAGATCTAGTAGCAAATATCTGCTTCCTTTATCACCTGATCGGTAACGGAACCGGAGATTGGAAAGTGCCTGTTGGTGGTATGGGCGCACTTGTCGCGGAATTAGTCGAAATGGCTGAGAATCTCGGCGTGACTTTTCTTCTGGAGAGTGAAGTTGAAGCTATAACTGCTGGTGAAGCGAACTTTGTAACAACCGCATCTGGAAATAATTATGAGAGCAAATATCTTTTAGCAAACTTTGCCCCACAAAAGTTGGCGAATGTTCTAGCTAAGCCAGCGCCAAAGAGCCTTGATGGAAGCCAAGTTAAAGTAAATATGCTGCTTACCAAATTGCCAAGATTAAAATCAGGAACTGATTCCAAGTTGGCTTTTGCTGGGACCTTCCATTTCGACGAGAGGTATTCGGATCTCCAGTTGGCCTATGCCCAGGCGGCTGCTGGTGAAATTCCAGAGATCATTCCAGCTGAAATGTATTGTCATACGCTTTCCGATTCCTCTATTTTGAGCCCGGATTTAGTCGCTAAAGGTTTTCAAACCTTGACGCTCTTTGGAATTCATACCCCCGCCTTCTTATTTGAAAAGGATAACTCTGGGAGTAAAGCTATTATTTTAAAGCGTTTACTCAATCAACTAAATCAGTATTTGATTGATCCAATTGAAAGCTGTTTAGCAAAGAATTCTGATGGTTCGCTCTGTATTGAGATAAAAAGCCCTCTGGATCTTGAAGATGAAATTGGCTTACCTAGAGGCAATATTTTCCACAAAGACCTCTCTATGCCCTTCCGCGAAGATGGCTCGACCCCAAGCTGGGGAGTTGAAACTGATATTCCAAACTTGTTTTTGTGTGGGGCTGGCGCAATACGGGGAGGCGGAGTTAGTGGAATCCCAGGACACAATGCTGCCGCAGCAGTTCTCGAAGCGCGCGGTATGTAACGCATAAGGTAGATTTAGCACATGTTCAAAGCCATCCGCCGCCTGCTAGCCGCAATTACTTTTATTGCTGTTATAGCTGCTGCAATTAAGACTGCATTCGAATGGGTTGCACAAAGTGGCGATGATGATCATGAAGTTTTTGCGGATGATGACCGCGAAACAGTTTAAGTCTTCTTTAAATTAAGAATATTAAGAATATTAAGAATATTTAGAGTATAACTAACATGGAATACATCGCCGGAAGTTGCAACATAGGCAAAGGTGAAGTCCGACAACGTCAGGTCGTTGCACTAATTGGTTTAGTTTTGGTCATTGCAACAACAATTGGTCTGATTGCATCTGAGAGTGCGAAGAGTGCCAGGCTCTCAGTTTTTCTACCAGCCATGATTTTTTCAGTTGGGTATATTCAATCGCGTCGTAAGTTCTGTTTAGCATATGGCTTCATGGGAACTTTTAACTTTGGCCCACTTGGAAAGATTTCAAAAGTTGCCACACCTGAAGATCGCAAAGCTGATCGCAAGACTGCAATCTCTATCTTGGTTCAGGCGCTCTCTTTGGCGCTAACAATCACGCTCATTATTTATTTACTTCCGCTTTAATATGTTCTGGTGTAACTTAAAGACGTAACTAAAACTTCATAAGCATTATCAATGTTTAGACAGGAGCCTCATGGAAATTGTCATACATGCCAGAAATGCGAACTTGGCTGAAGATTTCAGAACAATCGTCACAGATAAACTTAAATCCCTTGATCGATTCAGCGTTAAGGTCGACAGCATTAAGGTCGAAATCTTGCACGAGCAGAATCCTCGCTTCGGTAAGTCTTCCCATGAAGTTCACTTGACGACTAGCGGCAGCGGACCATTCATGAGGGCCGAAGGTGTGGGATTTAATGATGTGGCCGCTTTTGATAAAGCCGTTACCGCACTTGAATTGCAGATGCGAAAAATCCATGAAAAATCAAAAGATATCAGCCATGAAAGCCTGCGGAAACGAAAATAATTGTTGGGATAGCTCCGTTGTTGGGCCGGTCAAATAGGTTTCGAATTGAAATTGTTGAATATTCAACTAATATATGTCGCACGAACTAATAAGGAGATTTAAATTGCCAGCTGTAACAGTCGCCGACATAACTATTTTGCCAAGAGTTGTTGTAGATACTAGTTCACGTGCTCGCAACGTTAAGAGCGTTACTACAGCTCCGCAGGGATTTGAAGGCGAAGGTTTTCCGGTTCGTCGGGCATTTGCCGGAGTCGATTTAGCTGAGCTTGATCCATTTATTCATCTTGATCAAATGGGCGAAGTTGAATATGCACCAGGTGAACCAAAGGGAACTCCTTGGCATCCACATCGCGGTTTTGAAACCGTTACTTACATTATCGATGGAATTTTTGATCATAAGGACAATCATGGTGGCGGCGGAACAATTACAAATGGTGATACCCAGTGGATGACAGCAGGTGCTGGAATTTTGCATATTGAAACACCACCAGAGCATTTAGTAATGAGCGGTGGTTTATTTCACGGCTTCCAACTTTGGGTTAATTTGCCTGCTGAGAAGAAATGGTCGAAGCCGGCATATCAAGATTTGCGGGCAAGTGATGTGAAGTTACTTGCTTCAAGTGATGGCGGAACTTTGATTCGAGTAATTGCAGGTGAAGTTGCGGGGCATGCTGGACCAGGTTCAACACAGACTCCAATTTCAATTGTGCATGCAACTCTTGCGCCAGGTGCAAAGTTAGAACTGCCTTGGAACAAAAATTACAACGCACTTGTTTATACTCTTAATGGCCACGGCACTGTTGGCGATGCAAAGCAACCAGTTCATATGGGACAACTTGCAGTTATGGGCGATGGCGATACTTTGGTTATTCAAGCCGATCCAACTCAGGAATCTAGATCACCAGAGATGGATGTTTTGATTCTCGGTGGCCAACCAATTAAAGAACCTGTTGCTTGGATGGGGCCATTTGTAATGAACACAAAGGCCGAAGTTCTAAAAGCATTTGATGATTTCCAGAAAGGCTTACTAGGGACTGTTCCAGCAATAGATATCACTGCGGTTCACGGAGCCCCAACAGAATTAGTTGAAGGCAAGTAACTAGTTAATTACCTTCAATTAAAGCGCTTTTAGCGCATTAACAACTTTAGTTAGCGAATCCTTCGCATCACCAAAGAGCAGCGTGGTTTTGGCATCGTAGAGAAGATCATTTTCGATACCAGCAAAACCTGGGCGCATAGAACGCTTTAGGAAAATAACATTTCCAGCACTCGCAACATCAAGAATTGGCATTCCATAAATTGGGCATCCTGGGGTTGTCTTTGCCGCTGGGTTTACAACATCGTTTGCTCCGACAACTAGAACAACATCGGTTTGTGGAAAAGTTGGATTTATTTCTTCCATTTCAACCAATTGCTCGTAAGGAACATTTGCTTCCGCGAGAAGAACATTCATATGACCAGGCATACGACCTGCAACCGGGTGAATTCCATATGCGACTTCTACACCTTTTTCGGCTAACAGATCTGCAAGTTCGCGAACTGTGTGTTGCGCTTGGGCAACTGCTAATCCGAAGCCAGGAACGATTACGACTCTCTGGGCATAGTTAAGAAGAATTGCAACATCATCAGGTGAACCTGATTTCACTGGTCGAACTTCGCCAGCTTCTGCAGCTGCTTGTGGCTTTGCAGTGAATGCACCAAACAGTGTTCCGAAGAGCGATCGGCCCATTGCTTCTGCCATCTTGCGAGTAAGAATTGTTCCTGATGCACCAACAAGTGTTCCTGCAACAATGAGTAGCGTTGATTGCAGAACATATCCGCTAGCCGCAACAGTTAATCCAGTGAAGGCATTAAGCAATGAGATAACGATTGGAACATCCGCGCCACCAACAGGTAGAACGAAGAGAACACCAAACAGAAGTGAGAGACCAGCTAAAACTAGAAGTGGAGTTGTTCCACCACTTGCGATAACCCAACCAGAAGTTCCGATTGCACCAGCCAAGGTTGCGGCGATAACAAAGCGACCGCCAGGGAAAACAACTGGTCGTGTCGTCATTAGTTCTTGCAACTTTAAGAAGGTAACGATTGAGCCAGAGAACGAGACGCTTCCTACCAGCACGGTGAATACAGTTGCTAAGACTTCGCCGGTGCTTGCGTCATCACCGAGATGTAAATATTCAACAATTGCGACGAGAGCAGCAGCTCCGCCACCAACACCATTAAATAGTGCAACAAGTTGTGGCATCTGAGTCATCTGAATTCTGCGAGCCGCAGGAACACCAACGATTACACCGAATGCAATCGCACCAATAATTAGTAAGGTGTTATTGCGCTCTTCGATAGCGGGATCAAAGAAGACGATTATGGTTGCAACAGTGGCACCAACGGCACCAATTAAATTTCCGCGACGAGCAGTCTTCGGAGCCGAAAGCCCCTTAAGTGCCATAATGAAAGAGATTGCAACAACAAGTCCAATTAGGGCATAAAGATTTGAATTCATTACTTCTTACCGCCCTTTCCCTTAAACATTTCGAGCATGCGATCTGTCACCACAAAGCCGCCCACCAGATTTATAGTTGCTAATACAACGGCGAGAATTGCCAGGGTTGTTTCTAAAGTGGTTTTGGCTCCAGCAGCAACCAGGATTGCGCCAATCAAAATGATTCCGTGAATCGCATTTGCACCGGACATAAGAGGCGTGTGGAGTGTTGTTGAAACTTTTGAAACTACTTCAAAGCCCACGAAGACCGAGAGAATAAAGATTGTCAGAATTGCCATAGATGTCATTTCTTGCCCTCCGGTGTGCGACGAGCGCCGCCATGTGTAAGTGTTGCGGCATCAATAATTTCATCGGAAAAATCAGGAATTACTTCGCCAGTAGGTTTTCCGTCGACACTCTTTGTCATGAGCAGAAGTAGGTTTACAACGTTTCGTGAGAACAACATTGATGCGTGATATGGCAACTGACTTGGAACATCTTTTCCGCCCCAAAGAACCACACCGTTTACAGTTGTAATTGTTTCCCCTGGCTTGCTGCCTTCAACGTTTCCGCCAGTTTCAGCTGCAAGATCGACAATCACTGCGCCAGATTTCATCGCTGAAACCATTTCGCCAGTCACAAGTCTTGGTGCCGGTCTTCCCGGAACCGCCGCAGTTGTGATAACAACATCAGCAGCAGCCAGGTAAGGAGTAAGTAGTTCACGTTGTTTAGCTGCGCGCTCTTCAGTCATTTCGCGGGCATAACCGCCGGCACCTTCAAGTGCTTCAAGTTCGAGGGTAATAAATTTTGCTCCCATTGATTTAACTTCATCTGCTGAAGATGGGCGAACATCGTAGGCACTAACAACTGCTCCTAGTCGCTTTGCAGTTGCAATAGCTTGGAGACCAGCAACGCCCGCGCCCAAAATTACAACTTGGGCAGGTGTAACAGTTCCGGCTGCAGTCATAAGCAGTGGGAAGAATCTTGGTGAAAGTTCGGCCGCTACTAATGAAGCGCGGTAGCCAGCACAGAGCGCTTGGGAAGTTAAGGCATCCATTGATTGGGCACGAGAAATTCTCGGAACAAGTTCGAGCGAGAGGGCGGTTACACCAGCACTGGCTGCTGCTTCTATCGAATCAACCGAAGTTGTTGGGGATAGGAACGAGATTGTGAGGGCGCCTTTTTTAAGTGACTTCATCTGATCTGGCGTTAACGCGGTAACGGATGCAACTACATCGGCATCACTTATTACATTGCCACTTTTAACTGTGGCACCAGCTGCGGTGAACTCGCTATCTTGAAAACCAGAGGCAACTCCGGCCCCGGCTTCGATAACAACTTCAAGACCAGCCTTAGTTAACTTCG
>JBILDT010000061.1:0-6172 GCA_044352485.1 Candidatus Nanopelagicaceae bacterium | reverse complement strand
AAAGCTCGGATTCTTGGGGCAAGTATTACTCTGGAAATTATGCAGGGAAATTTGTTTACGGGTTGCCTGAAGTGGGAGACAACCGGAATCTAGTTTCATCATCTAACCGAGTAGCTAATCCTGGCTGCTATGCAACGGCGATTATTCTCGGCAGCGCTCCAGCGGTTTATTCACAGTTGGTCGAGAACGAGAATTTCATTTCGGTCGCGGCTAGCGGCACAACTGGTGCTGGAAGAAATGCAAAGATCAATCTTTCAGCTAGCGAAGTCATGAACAATATGAGCTCCTATAAGTTCGGTGGCGTCCATCAACACACTCCGGAGATTGAGCAATGCTTAGGGGCTGTCAGTAATTCATCGGTTAAGTTTTCGTTCACTCCAATTTTGGCTCCGATGCCCAGAGGTATCTTGGCAACGGTTAGTTCTCAACTGAAAAAGAAAATCTCAACAGAACAGGCACATGGAATTTACTCAAACTATTTTGCGAATTCGGATTTCGTGAAAGTTCTCGCTATCGGAGAACTTCCACAAACCTCTATGACTCTAGGAACAAATCTTGCTTTCATTCAGGTAGCCGTGGACGAACACGCCAACCGTTTAATGGTTTCGATCGCGATTGACAATCTGGGCAAGGGAGCAGCTGGTCAGGCAATTCAGAATGCAAATTTAATGTGTGGCTATCCAGAATCTACTGGACTAAAACTATTGGCTGCGAAGTAATGATTCTCTTTAAGTATGGTGGTCATGCAATCTCTGACAAACAGGGGATAGACCCAGTTTTGGTTCTTATTGCGAAGCAAATAAAGTCTGGCAAAAAGATTGTGATTGTTCATGGGGGCGGTCCTGCAATCACTAGAGAATTAGAAATCCATGGAGTGAAAAGCGAGATGATCGGTGGTCTTCGTAAAACGACTCCGGAAGTCTTCGAAATTGTTCAGCGAACTTTGTGCGGTGAAGTTCAGAGAAAGTTAGTGAACCAATTAATTGCACTTGGTATTGATGCTGTTGGAATGACTGCAGGAGATGGCAATGTAACTCGCGCAAAAATTGCAAAACCAGAGCTCGGATTGGTCGGTGAAGTTGAATTTACAAATCCAGACTTCCTGGTTGCGCTCATGGAACTTGGGGTGACACCGGTTATCTCACCAATCTCCATTACGGCTTCTGGACAAGCAGTGAATATGAATGCTGACATTATTGCCGGTGCTATTGGTGGCGCACTCGGTGCGGAGTCAGTTTTATTCTCAACTGATGTCGCAGGTATTTATCGTAATTGGCCTGATAAAGATTCGTTAATTGTCAGTATTAGCGCCACTGAACTTTCGGAGATTTCAAAGACATTCCAAGGTGGAATGATCCCAAAGGCAGAATCTGCAATCAATGCGATTAAATCTGGAGCAAAGAAAGTCCAGATCTTTGATGGTCGAGAAGTCTCTAGCGTTGAATTCGCACTTCAAGGTGAAGGTGGAACGTTGGTGTCACCTTGACGAACAAAAACCAGATTCAGCAAGAACGCTGGAAAGCTTCGCTGCAGAATAACTACGGTGCACCAGAAATTTCTCTCGTAGAAGGTTCCGGTGCGCAAGTATGGGACGCTGAAGGAAATGAATATCTAGATTTTCTTGGTGGTATCGCGACGAATATTCTCGGTCATGCGCATCCAGATTTGATATCGGCCATAACGAGACAAGCAAATGAGCTTGGACACGTAAGCAATCTTTACTCTCATCCTCGGGCGATCGAGTTAGCAGAGAAATTGAAGGAATTAACTGGGTCTACGAATGCAAGGGTTTTTTTCTGCAATTCAGGAGCGGAAGCTAATGAGGCAGCGCTTAAGCTTTCTAGATTAAGTGGGCGGAAGAAAGTAGTTTCGACTTTAGGCTCGTTCCACGGAAGAACGATCGGCGCCCTTTCAATTACCGGTCAAGTGACTAAGCGCAAAGCCTTTCTTCCACTTCTAAAAGATGTCACTTTTATTCCATTCAACGATGTTAAGGCTGCCAAAAAAGCTATGAGCAAGAAAGTGGCAATGGTAATTGTTGAGCCAATTCAGGGTGAAAATGGTGTCGTTGTTCCAGACCTTGGCTACTTAAAAGCGTTGCGTGAATTAACTTCCAAACACGGTGTTCTACTAGTTTTCGATTGCGTGCAGACCGGAATGGGTAGAACCGGAGAGTGGTTCGGTTTTGAACATGAAGGAGTAGTTCCAGATGTAATTACTCTGGCAAAGGGACTTGGTGGCGGATTACCGCTGGGCGCAATGATTGCAATTGGTAAAGCTTCATCGCTTTTTGAACCAGGTTCTCATGGCAGCACTTTTGGCGGCAGTTCGGTGGCATGTGCTTCGGCCTTGGCCTCTATTAAATTCTTGGAGGATCAAGGAATCTTAGAACGCGTTAAGGCCCTTGAACTAACTTTGAAATTGGAAATTTCCAAGAGTCCTATGGTCGCCTCAGTTCGTGGTTCAGGACTCTTGATTGGAATAGTCCTTAGAGAGCCAATTGCAAAGAAGTTCATAACCGATCTTCAGAATAACGGGGTTCTAGCCAACGCTACTTCTGACAGTGTAATTCGGATTGCGCCGCCACTGATTATTTCGAATTCACAAGTCTCACATTTCGTCGAAATCTTTAGAAAGGTGTCAGCAAGTTATGAGCGTTAAACCAAGTCTCACATCGAATCAGCGCAAGGCGCTAATTGCCAAAATTGTTAAACAAGGTGGGGTTGAATCACAATCTCATCTAGTTAAGTTGCTTGCCCGCGAGGGCGTCAAAGTTACGCAGGCAACAGCGAGTCGCGATTTGGAAGACTTAGGTGCAACTCGGGTTCGTGATGCAAATAGTGAGTTCCAATATGTTATTCCGGAAGACGCAAGCGCCAGGAGTAGCTCAGCGGTTAACTTAATTGTGAGTGTTACGGCGAGTGGCAATTTAGCCGTTGTCCGAACCCCGCCTGGTGGCGCGCAATTGTTAGCAAGTGCTATCGACCGTAACTCGCTAAATGGAGCGCTAAAAAGTGCAATAGGCACAATCGCAGGAGATGACACGGTTCTAGTTGTAGCAAAGACTGCAAATGGTGGAGCCGAACTGGCGAAATCGATTACAAATTATGCAACCAGAACAAACAAGGCAAAGGGAAAGAGGAATTAAATGTCACTTTGGGGCGGAAGATTTTCGGTAGAACCTTCAGCGGCTGTCGCTGCGCTTTCTCGCAGTGTGGAATTCGATTGGCGCCTTGCGCCTTATGACATCAAAGTAAACCTCGCGCATCTAGATGGATTAATCGCATCAGGCGTCATTGCTGTCGGTAACGGTGAAGTTATTCGTGCCGGCCTTAAAGCACTGGGCGCTGAAATCGTGGCCGGTAAATTCACTTACAACGATTCAGACGAAGATGTCCATAGCGCGATTGAACGCGGATTGATCGCAAAAATCGGCGCCATCGGAGGCGCACTAAGAGCTGGGCGTTCTCGCAACGATTTAGTAGTGGCCGACTTTAAACTTTATTTAGTTGACCATCTACTAGAGATTGCGTCGCTCACGACTGAACTGATTTCAGTGTTCAATACTCAGAGTGAAAAATTAGCGACAGTTATTGCGCCGGGATTTACCCATTTACAACACGCTCAACCAATTGTCTTCGGCCACGAGTTGGCCAAACATTCTCAGGCGCTTCTTCGGGATGTCGATCGAATAGGGGATTGGTTAGTTAGAAATAATTTCTCTCCACTTGGCGCAGGGGCGTTGGCTGGAAGCGCTTTGCAACCTAACCCCGAAAAAAGTGCAGAGACACTTGGTTTTGACGGCGTCCTTGCGAATAGCATTGACGCAGTAAGTGACCGAGATTTTGCCGCCGAAGCTCTCTTCGTAATGGCAATGCTTGGGGTTCATCTCTCAAAAATTGGTGAAGAATTCACACTCTGGAGCACTTGGGAATTTGACTGGGTGACGATCGACGATGGGTATTCGACTGGTTCATCAATCATGCCTCAGAAAAAGAATCCAGACATTGCAGAATTAGCGAGGGGCAAGAGTGGGCGTTTGATCGGTAATTTAACTGGTTTGTTAGCGACGCTTAAGGGTCTCCCGTTTGCCTACAACCGTGATTTGCAAGAGGATAAAGAACCAATCTTCGACTCTGTTGAAACCTTAATTGTTCTGCTACCTGCACTTATTGGAATGGTCGAAACTGCGAAGTTCAATGAGAAAGTTATTTCAAGTGGAGCGCAAGCCGAGTTTGCACTTGCCACTGAAATTGCCGATTACTTAGCTAAGAAAGCGGTTCCATTTGCGCAAGCACATGAAGCTGCAGGTGAATGTGTTCGAGTATGTGAAAAATCTGGCATAGAACTGCATGAATTATCTGATGATCAATTGCTAAAGATTCATCCAGATTTAGGAGCTGATCTCCGGGACATCCTCACAACATCTAGCGCTGTTGCATCTAGAACTTCTTCTTTGGGAACTGCACCCTCTAGTGTTCTCGCCCAGATTTCAGATTTGAAGGATGCCACGAAAGAAGCGAAGAGCTGGATATCCAACGAGGTTGCACGTTTTTCAGGCATGATGAAGCCATGAGTTTGGACCTCTTTGCAGATTTAGAGTGGCGCGGATTGCTGGCTCAAACCACCGATCGCGAAGCTTTGGTTAAGGAACTTAAATCGGCGCCAACTAAGTTCTATATTGGCTTCGATCCAACCGCACCAAGTCTTCACGTAGGAAATCTCGTAGTGATTCTTGTGATGCGTCGTTTCCAATTGGCAGGACATCTTCCGATTGCATTGGTTGGGGGAGCGACCGGTTTAGTCGGAGACCCTAGCGGGCGCAACGAAGAGCGCACTCTGAATGATGAATCTGTAGTTCTTGAATGGGTCGGCAACATTAAGAATCAACTATCTAAATTCTTGGATTTTGAAACCAAGAAAAATCCAGCTGTTATGGCCAATAATTTAGATTGGACCAAACCAGTTTCTGCTCTGGAATTCCTACGTGACATAGGTAAGCATTTCAGCGTTAATCAGATGCTCGCTAAAGATTCCGTTGCTTCGCGCTTAGAAAGTGGTGGAATTTCCTACACTGAATTTTCTTATCAAGTTTTACAAGCCTTTGATTACCTTGAACTTTACCGACGCGATAAGTGCAGATTACAACTTGGCGGTTCGGATCAATGGGGAAACATCGTCGCAGGCCTCGACTTAATTCGTAAAGTCGAAGGCGGATCTGCACACGCATTCACTATTCCGTTAATGGCAAAATCTGATGGAAGTAAGTTCGGAAAGACCGCAGGTGGTTCGGTCTGGCTTGACCCCGAAATGACATCACCTTACGCGTTCTATCAATTCTGGTTTAACACCGAAGATGCTGATGTCGAAAAATATCTGAAAGTATTTTCATTTAAAGATCGTGCTGAAATTGAACGCCTTATTGAAACCGTGAAAACAAATCCAGGTGCAAGAGAAGCGCAGAAAGAACTTGCTCGCGAATTAACCGCAATGGTGCATGGCTCAGACCAGAGCGAAAAAGTAGAAGCTGCTTCCTCCGCACTATTCGGTCAAGGAGAATTAAATTCACTCGATGAAAAAACTTTAGCTGCCGCTCTTTCACAGCTGCCAAATGTTTCAATTAAAAAGAATGAAACGTTTCCAACTTGGGTTGATCTTTTAACGGCAACTGGAGTTGTTGAGTCGAAATCAGCTGCTCGACGAATAGTAAAAGAGAATGGCGCCTATCTGAATAACGAGAAGATATCCGGCGAGGATTTTGCGCCAACAAAAGAGCATTTGATTCATGGTCGCTTTCTGGTCCTACGCAAAGGAAAGCGCGATTTGGCCTCTGTCGAGGTCGTTTAAGATCCATCCCAACTGGGCGACTCTCATCGAGTCAATGAAAAAATCGCTTTTTAAGCGTAAAAGAGTCCGATTTTCACGGTGATAAACCTCGCATGGATAAGGGCCATTTCGGGGCTGTTTTCAGGGGAGGGAATTTGACCCTTTCCCAGGCATGGGCTATCTTTACCCCTCGCTTGCGAATTGGACGAAAAACCCTTTAAAACCGGGGTAAATCAGGCCAAGCAACGACGTGAAATACCAAGTTTTTCCAAGCTCTATGAAGGTCTACCGGATTTGCTTCTCCGTGTGCCTTCCGCTAGGTTTGGCGGTCTGCCCTGCAATCGGT
>JBILDT010000060.1:0-6180 GCA_044352485.1 Candidatus Nanopelagicaceae bacterium | reverse complement strand
TTGGAAGCGATCGCCCTTAGCCACGAAATCTGTTTCGCAGTTAAGTTCAAGCATCACGCCAACATCGCCTTCAGCTTTTGCAAGAACTAAGCCATTTGATGTTGTGCGACCTTCTCGCTTAGTAACGCCCTTTTGCCCCTTAACGCGGATGATTTCAACGGCCTTGTCGTAATCGCCATTTGCTTCATCCAACGCCTTCTTGCAATCAAGCATTCCGGCAGCTGTTGCTTCACGTAATCTTTTTACATCTTCTGCTGTGTAAGCCAATTTAATTATTCTCCTGTTACTTCTGTAGTTGTTGCTGGAGTTTCTGGAGTTGTGATTAGTTCTTTCTCCCAGTCAGCAAGTGGTTCTGCATCTTTAGCAACTGGAGCCGCCTTATCTGCAGCAGCTGCGGCATTTGCTGAACGTGCAGCAAGACCAGCAACAGCAGCATCAGTGATGACGCGAGTTAGAAGTGCAATTGAACGAATAGCATCATCGTTACCAGGAATCTTGTAGTCAACTTCATCTGGATCGCAGTTTGTATCCAAGATTGCTACAACTGGAATACCAAGCTTGTGTGCTTCTGCAACAGCTAGGTGCTCCTTCTTAGTATCAACAACCCAAATTGCGCTAGGCAACTTAGTCATGTTGCGAATACCTTCAAGGTTCTTTGTGAGCTTCTCGCGTTCGCGACGAAGAACAAGAAGTTCCTTCTTTGTTAAAAGTTGGTCATTTGAATTCTCAAGGAGTTCAAGTTCCTTAAGACGTTGAATACGCTTGTACACGGTTGGGAAGTTTGTAAGCATTCCACCGAGCCAGCGCTCTGTAACGTAAGGCATTTGCACGCGAGCAGATTGAGCTTTGATTGGCTCATGTGCTTGCTTCTTGGTTCCTACGAAAAGGATATGTCCGCCTTTTGCAACGGTGTCCTTAATAAATTCGTAGGCACTATCAATTAGTGCAAGTGATTGTTGGATGTCGATGATGTAAATACCGTTGCGCTCAGCAAATATGTAGCGCTTCATCTTTGGATTCCATCGACGAGTTTGGTGTCCGAAGTGGACTCCACTGTCGAGAAGTTCTCGCATTGTTACAACCGCCATGGCGGCACACTCCTTTTTTGCAGATTGCAATTAAGCAAAATGCACTCGGTTGACGACCTAACAATTTGTTTGGTCCCTAGTGTCTTAACACCGACCGTTTTTCAACGGACCGAAATGGTTAATTAGTTTAAAAACTAATAAGACACGTGAAGTCACAGATCTTGCGATTTGTGCTGGGCTAATCCTAAAGGATAAAAGAGGGTGCTAATTACGCCCAGATCGGGGTCCGAACCCCTCAAAACCCACCTAAGTTCGCGTAATTCCTCGAAACGTCGGAACTAGTTCTTCGTATTCTTCTTATATCCCTTTGGACACTTCGCATTGGGACCAGAGAATTTCTTGGTCAGCTTACCTTTTACGCAGGTTATAGAAGTGGCTGGCTTATCGGTCACACTCTTTTTGGCTGTAACTTGTTGGGCCACAAAAGCCTCTGCCTCTTTCAATAAATCAAGATGCTTATATATTGGTGAGAACCAGCCAAAAGAATCCAAACTATTTTCCTTTGATTTTGCATCGCCCGCACCACAGGCGTAGACATTTGCGCCGGCCAGGCCCTGACCGAGATAAATTAAGTCGCCTTTGTAAGTGGTTGTTATCGGTCCACCTGAATCACCGGGGCAACCTTGAGGATTTGAGATAATCGTCTCTCGTAGTTCGGTTCGTTGGTTCCCTGTTAGCCACGAAAAATAAGAATCAGATAGAGGGGCGAGATTCATTCTTGCAATTCTTGGGAGCTCACTGGTCCTGTGGTTGAGATTATTCCAATCTTTCTTACAAGGGTTCTTCTCACCCGGAGCACAACGATCTCGATACTCACCGTATCCATGGAAAACTACCTCTGATCGTGCGTTGACTAATTCAGCCTCAATTTCTGCAGTCATCAACTTTGCTGGAGAGACTGTAACTAAATCTCTATCTAATACAAGAACAATGAAGTCGTTTCCCATTTGAGTAAAGTCTGCAACAAATGTTTTGATCACTTTTGCTCTACCTTCAGCATCCTTGGCTGAAGAGTTAGGTTTACCAACCGTGATAAAAGCTGGTTCAATTAATATTCGATTACCATTGTTATCAAAACGGTAATGCGAATGTGCAGCACTTAAGACAATACGTGGTGAATATAAGAATCCACTCCAACCGGCCATCAACCTAACTTCTGAAGGGCCATCCTGCCCAAAGATTGGTACCACTCTTGGATTATCGAGATTAACTTGCGCATTTAATGCAGCCTGGGAAATAGGCGCCGAAGAGATTATCAGCGCACTCATGGCCAGAACGGCTAGAGCAACTTTGCGCATCACTCAATTTAACATCGAAACTTTCTCTGTCAAGAGTTTTGCGGAGCCCAAGTTCCCGTAGCGCACGCGGTGCTTAAGCCCGAGGATGTGCCTGCTCGTATGCAGTTTTTAATCTTTCAGGTGAGACGTGGGTATAAATCTGAGTTGTAGCAAGGGAGGAATGCCCCAAAATCTCCTGAACGGTTCGCAGGTCGGCTCCCCCTTCAAGCAAATGCGTCGCGGCTGTATGACGAAGTCCGTGGGGGCTCATATGAGAACCAATCGCTTCCATCGCATCATAAACAACTTCCCGAACTGTGCGCTGATCAATTCTTTTTCCGCGAGCACCTAGAAAAATGGCATCATCAGAATTTGTATTGGTAAATTCAGGGCGGCCTGCACTTAACCAATTTTTGACTGCAGCTAGTGCAGGTAAACCGATTGGCACTACCCGTTCTTTGTCACCTTTACCTAATACTAAAAGCGTGTTTCGCTCCCAATCGATATCTCGAATATTCAAACCACAGATTTCAGATACGCGAATTCCTGATGCATACAACACTTCAATCATTGCTAGGTCGCGGATGTTAATTGGTGTTGGGTCTTCCCCGGCTTTTGTAACAATTGCATCTAGAACTATTTGGGTCTGCGAATGATTCAATACTTCAGGCAAAGTCTTGTGGGCCTTTGGAATTGCTAGATCTGAGCCAATGTCAGATGGGATCCAGCCTTGGCTTGCCGCCCAATAAGTAAAGGCTCGGATTGAAACTATTCGACGTGCAAGTGTTGCTCTAGAAATTCCAGTTGATTGAAGGTTTGCAAGCCATGAGCGAATATGTGTTATTTGAAGTTCTGAGAATTCAGTGATTCCTAATTTGGCGATATGTGCCAAGAATGATTCTAGATCGCTGACATATCCGCGAATCGAATTATCAGCCAGATTTCGAACCAAGGCCAAGTGCTCTTCATATTTAGCAACTAGCTCGGCACTCATGCTTAAAGATTACTCGGGTTTTCTTCCCTGAAGTAGTAAGCCGAAGGTAACTGCATCTTCTAGGGCCATAACCGATGCCGCAATAACATTCTCATGAACTCCGATGGTGCTCCACTCGGTTGTGCCATCAGTGGTTTCAACTAATACCCGAGTGATTGCACCGGTTCCGAGACGGCCTTCAAGAATTCGAACCTTGTAATCAGTTAGCTCTAGTTTTTCGAGTTCTGGATAGAACTTAAGTAAGCCAGAACGAAGTGCAGTATCGATGGCATTTACCGGACCATTTCCAGATCCTTGAGATTCGATTTGATTTCCGCCAGCAGAGATAACTAATGAGGCTGTTGAAGTGACTTTATTGTTTGCATCGCGGCTAACAGTTGTGTCCCACTTTTCAACTTTAAAGAAGGTTGCACGCTTTCCATCAATCTCTTCGCGAAGAAGTAATTCAAATGAGGCATCGGCGGCTTCAAAGGTGTAACCGCGTGATTCCATCTCTTTCACGCGTTCTACAACTCGGCCAACAACTTCCTTATCGTTTCCGATTGCAATGCCAAGTTCTTCAGATTTCAATTCGATTGATGCCCGGCCAGCCATTTCGGATACCAACATTCGGCGATCATTTCCGACACTTGAAGGTTCTTCGTGTTGATACATCGCAGGATCAACTTTGATAGCACTTGCATGCAACCCGGCCTTGTGCGCGAAAGCTGAGACACCAACATAAGGTTGGCGGGCACTTGGTGCCACATTTGTAACTTCGGCAACCGCATGTGAAATTCTAAATGCTTCACGAAGTGCGCCTTCTGGGAGCACCTTCTGCTTCTTCTTCAATTCTAGATTTGCGATGATGCTTACAAGGTCAGCATTACCTGTTCGTTCGCCATAGCCATTTAAAGTTCCTTGAACATGTGTAACTCCAGCGGCAATTGCTGCAAGTGAGTTTGCGACAGCGCATCCGGTGTCGTTGTGGCAGTGGATTCCAAGGCGAGCACTTGACGCAGTTAGAACATCATGGACAACCTGTGAAAGTTCATCTGGCAACATTCCGCCGTTGGTATCGCAGAGCGCAATGACATCTGCGCCAGCTTCTGCTGAAACTCGAACAACTTCAAGTGCGTAAGCCTTATTTGATTTATAGCCATCGAAGAAATGCTCAGCATCCAAAAATACTCGTTGGCCACCCGCACGCAGAAATTCAATTGATTCCTTAATCATTGCTAAGTTCTCATCAAGATTAGTTTTTAAAGCAAGATCAACATGGCGGTCATGGCTCTTTGCAACGAGAGTTACACCAGCTGCACCAGAATCTTGAAGTGCGCGAAGTAAAACATCATCTGCTGCTTTAACATTTGGTCTGCGAGTTGCACCGAATGCCATAAAGGTTGCATTCTTAAGTTTTAACTCAGTCTGCGCCCGCTTAAAGAATTCAGTGTCTTTAGGGTTCGCACCAGGCCAGCCGCCTTCGATAAAACCAACACCCAAATCATCCAAGTGACGAGCAATCGCCAACTTGTCATGCACCGAGAGATTTAAACCCTCTTGTTGGGCACCGTCTCTGAGTGTGGTGTCATATATGTGAAAGTTGTCATTCATTTAGCAGACCTTCACGTTCCAGCCATGTTTATCTTCGATAACTCCATGTTGGATCCCGAGAAGTGTTTCGCGAATCTGCATAGTTATTGGACCTGGTTTGCCGTCGCCGGTTGTCCAAGTTCCGAATTCACTCTTTGCTGCGCCGACTGCACTAACTACTGCGGCAGTTCCACATGCAAATATTTCTGTGATTTCACCACTAGCTACACCATCGCGCCAGTCATCGATTGAAAGCATGACCTCTTCAACTTTGTAACCCAAATCTTTAGCGACTGTAAGGATTGAATCTCGGGTGATTCCAGGAAGCAATGTTCCAGTCAATTTTGGAGTAATAACGGTGGCGTCTTTTCCAGAACCTTTAACGAAGTAAAGATTCATTCCACCCATCTCTTCAACCCATCTGCGTTCAACAGCATCTAGCCAAACAACTTGATCGCAGCCCTTAGTTGCGGCTTGCTTCTGTGCGACAAGTGAGGCCGCATAGTTTCCGCCACATTTTGCTTCGCCAGTGCCACCAATTGCAGCACGGACATACTCGGTAGAAATCCAAACTGTTACAGCATTCGCGGCATTGAAGTAAGCACCTGCTGGTGTTGCGATAAGAACATACTTGGCGCGGTTAGATGGACGAACACCTAAACCAACTTCTGTTGCAAACATAAATGGTCTTATATAAAGGGATTCGCCAACTTTCTTTGGCACCCATTTGCGATCTTGCTTTACAAGAGTTGTAATTGTTTCGATAAATTCTTCAACGCTAAGTTCTGGCAAGGCTAAACGTGCCGCGCTTCTAGCAAATCTAAGAGCATTAGCATCTGGGCGAAATAGCGAGATACTGCCATCAGGTTGTGAATACGCCTTCATGCCTTCGAAGATTTCTTGGCCGTAATGAAAAACTGCGGTTGCAGGATCTAAAGTTATTGGACCATATGCGTGTAATTGGGCATCGCTCCAGCCATCAGCTTCGCTCCAATCAATTGTCACCATATTGTCGGTGTAATACTTTCCGAAACCGCCAGCTGCAACTTTTTCATCGCGTTCGGTATCTGAAACTGGATTTGGATTAGGGTTTAAATTTATTTTCATTTTGCACCAGATGCTCCGGCGGCAAGCGCGTCACCAACTTGAACTGTGCTGCGTTTCGCATCGCCACGATTAAGTAAATCTGCTGCAACGGCTCGTTCGATATCTGCAGCAGCATCAGTTAGACCAAGATGCGAAAGCATCA
>JBILDT010000007.1:0-20451 GCA_044352485.1 Candidatus Nanopelagicaceae bacterium | reverse complement strand
TTAGCGATTTCCCCGCTTATGAACTCTTATGCTGAAATCTGGGATGGCTTTTCAAGGTTAAAAGATTTAGTTGCTTCTGGAGATTACAAAAAGATTTCGAATACGAATTCGAAAGTTACCTAATTAAGCGCGGGCTGTTACCGCGTTTTGAAGCCAAGAAATTATTTCTGCTGTTGGTGTGCCAGGTGTAAAGATTTCACCAACGCCCATTTCCTTGAGTGCTAACTTGTCAGCTTCAGGAATAATTCCGCCGCCGAAAACAACAATATTTTCTGCCTTGTTATCTTTTAAAAGTTTCATAATGCGATCAAAAATTGTCATATGTGCGCCAGAAAGAATCGAAAGTCCGATAGCTTGAACATCTTCTTGAATTGCTGTTGCAATTATCTGTTCTGGGCTCTGATGAAGGCCAGTGTAGATAACTTCAAATCCAGCATCGCGCAACGCACGGGCAACAACCTTTGCGCCCCGGTCATGTCCATCTAGACCAGGTTTTGCGACTACTACGCGAATCGGAACTGATTGGGATATTTCAGCCATGGGCACAACTTATCACGAGAAATATGTCATAAGGTTTGGCATATGAGCCAGAGCGATCACACCGAACTCCTTAGCCAAGTTCGCAACGGAGACCGACAGGCGTTAGCGAAGGCAATTACGATTATTGAGAACTCGGGCCAGCCATTCGAAATTGAAGATAAAGCTGGGGCGCAAGTAATCGGAATAACTGGTGCGCCAGGAGTTGGAAAATCAACCACAGTTGATGCGCTAATTAAATTATTGAGAGAACGAAATTTTTCAGTTGCAGTTCTTGCAGTAGATCCATCTTCGCCGATATCAGGCGGCGCACTTCTTGGTGACCGAATTAGATTGACCGATCACTTCACTGATCGAGGTGTGTTTATCCGTTCACTTGCAACACGTGGACATCTTGGTGGACTTTCAGTTAGCACGAAAGCAGTATTGAAATTGGTGCAGAGCGCAAAATTTGATTTCATTATTGTTGAAACTGTTGGTGTGGGACAGAGCGAAGTTGAAGTTATGCGAGTAGTTGACACCGTAGTAGTAGTTCTCGCTCCTGGAATGGGAGATGGGATACAGGCATCTAAGGCCGGTCTACTTGAAATCGGTGATATCTATTTAATTAATAAATCAGATCGTGAGGGTGCAAAAGAGACTGCAGCGGATATTGAGCGTTCGATTTCAATGTCGATGCCTAAAACAGTTGCAGGAAGGCCTTGGATTCCACCAGTATTACTTGGTGCAATGCAGAACGGAACTGGGGTAAGTGAACTCATGGCTGAAATCGAGAAACATAGAAATGGCTAGTAATGGTTAAGAGCGCTCACATAGATACTTTTGCCGTAGATAATCTTCCAGATAAATCTCTCTGGCCAGAATTAATCTTGGGCCATCCAGCGGCAACTTATCCAGAGCAATTAAATGCAAGTTACGAATTATTGGAAAGAACAATTGAATTAGTTGGTCGAGATAAATCAGCCATAATTGCTGCTGACGGCAACTTTACTTACGGCGAACTTCTTGTTTTAGTAAATAGAATTTCAAATTATCTACTCGCACAAGGTGTAGTTCCAGGAAATCGGGTTGCGATTCGTAGCCCAAATAATGCGATGGCAGTTGCAATCTGGCTAGCAATTCTAAGAGTTGGTGCCATTGCGGTTACTACCATTCCACTGCAACGTGCAGTCGAGTTAGCGAAGATAGTTGAAATTGGACAGATTCAATTTGCACTAGTCGATCACAGATTTGTTGAAGAGTGGCAGGCAATTCCTAACTATTCCGGAAAAACTTTTATTGTTGGTGGCGGAAGTGATTTTGATCTTGAGATAGCGAAGCAAAGCGCTGAATTCAAAGTCTGCGAAACGGCAGCTGATGACGTAAGTCTCTTTGCATTTACATCTGGCTCAACCGGAGTGCCAAAAGCTACAATGCATTTTCACCGAGATATCTTGACTATTGCTGATACCTTCTCAAAGAACGTTGTTAAGCCAACAAAAGATGATGTCTTTGCTGGCAGCCCACCAATTGCATTTACATTTGGTTTAGGTGGCTTAGTTGTATTCCCACTTCGAGTCGGAGCAACAACTGTTTTATTAGAGAACGCCGCGCCACCAGTTCTGTTAGATAAGATTTCTGAATATAAAATCTCAATTCTTTTCACTGCTCCAACTGCATACCGAGCAATGCTCGCCCAGCTTGAGGGTAAAGATGTTTCATCTTTGCGTCGATGTGTGTCTGCTGGCGAACACCTACCACTTGCAACTTGGCGTGCTTGGTTTGAGGCAACTGGAAATAAATTAATTGATGGCATCGGTGCAACAGAATTACTGCACATCTTTATATCGGCAAGTGATCACGAAATTATTCCGGGACTTACTGGAAAGCCGGTTCCTGGGTATCAAGCAATGGTCGTTGATGAAAATTTTTTAGAAGTAAAAGATGGCGAACAAGGATTTCTTGCGGTTAAAGGCCCGACTGGCTGCCGCTATCTAAATGATGCCAGGCAGAAGGATTATGTCGTTAATGGTTGGAATTTAACTGGTGATATTTATACCCGGACCCCAGAGGGCTATTTTAAATATGAATCTCGCGCTGATGACATGATTATTTCAAGTGGTTACAACATTGCGGCACCTGAGGTCGAGAATGCCCTGCTTATGCATAAGGCAGTAGCCGAAGTTGCAGTAGTTGGCCTGCCAGATGAAGAGCGTGGAATGATTGTTACTGCGTATGTTGTTCTTCGAGCAGAATTTATTGCATCTGATGCCATGGCCAAAGAATTACAAGATCATGTTAAGAATCAAATTGCACCGTATAAATACCCAAGATCAATACATTTTGTTGATTCACTACCAAAAACAACTACCGGAAAGTTGCAGCGCTTTAGATTAAAGAGCTAGAAAATCTTTGTTGGTTGCCATTTTCCATAGACTTTACGCAACTCATTCACAATTTCACCAACAGTTGCATAAGCCTTAATTGCTTCAACCGTTGCTGGAACCACGTTATCGCCAGACTTTGCAACTACGAGTAAATTCTCGAGCGCGGATTTGACTATGTTGTTATCCCGCTTTGCACGAACTGCTTGAACCGCCGCTACCTGTTCGGATTCGCTCTTTGGATTAATCTCAAATGGTTTAATTGGGGCTGATTCAGATTGGAAAGCGTTTACACCAACAACTTTTCTGGCTCCGGATTCAATTGCCATTGTTAACTTATATGAATTCTCGGAAATTTCATTTACGAAGTAACCGTTATTGATGCATTCAAGCGCACCACCGCGCTTTTCAATACCTGCCAACAAATCCCAAATTTCACGCTCTAATTCATCAGTCATTCGTTCTAATTCATAACTTCCAGCAAGGGGATCTGGGCTATCTAGAACACCAGTTTCAAATGCAATCACTTGTTGGGTGCGGAGTGCCAGTGTTGCAGCTTCTTCAGAAGGCACGCCGAGCGCTTCATCAAATGCAGATACGTGCATAGTTTGAATTCCACCAAGTGCGGCCGACATCATTTCGATTGAAGTCCTGACCACATTGTTCATTGCTTGTTGCGCAGTAAGCGATGAGCCAGCAGTAAATGCAAAGATACGTAACTTTTCAGAGGCGGGATCTTTTGTTCCATATTTTTCACGCATCAACTTTGCCCAGACTCTGCGGGCAGCGCGGAATTTTGCAATTTCGGGTAGGAAGTCAATATTTGAAGATAGAAATGTAAATAGAGTTGGGGCAACGAAGTCTACGGAAACCCCGCGAGCGATTGCTTTATCTAAATACTCACGAGCGTTTGCAAAGGTAAATGCAACTTCTTGCACCGCATTAGAACCAGCTTCGCGGATATGATAGCCACTCATTGCAAGGGAAACCCACTTAGGAATCTTGGTTGCAATATGTTCGATTACATCAACAGAGAGCTTTAGGCCAGCTTCAGCCGGAAAGATTTGAGTTCCACGGGCAACATACTCTTTAAGAACATCGTTCTGAATAAACATTCCAAACTTATTTGGATCAACGTTTCGTTGTTCAGCTAGAGCAATGAACATTGCGGCCCAGATGTATCCAATTGAATTTGCAGTTGTGCGAACTTGGCTAATTTTTTCTAGTGGAATCCCATCCATCAAAATTTCAATATCTGCAAGTGAATCGATAGCAACTCCGACACGACCAACTTCACCAAGTGAAAGTGGATCATCGGAATCGAGCCCCAGTTGAGTTGGAAGATCTAGTGCAACGCTAAATCCTGTTAAGCCTTGATCAAGTAACATTTTAAAGCGCGCATTTGTTTCTGCAGGAGTTCCGAAGCCACCGTATTGCCCCATTGTCCAGACGCCAGCATCGGCATTAATGCCTCTGGTGTATGGATACTCTCCTGGTTTTTCTAAAGTCATTTACTTTCCTTCAGCTTCGAGTTGTTGCTTCAAAACCTTCTTTGCAATCTTGCCAGTTGAATTCAATGGGAATTCAGCAACAATACGAAGATCTTTTGGCTTCTTATAAGAGGCCATTCTAGATTTGCAGTGATCAAGAATGCGAGTTGTGAGTTCGGCATGATCAACAGTCGTATTTGGAACCAAGGTCACCATTGCAGTTACGCGTTGGCCCCATTCGACATCATGAATTCCCATTACCGCGACTTCTAAGACTTCTGGAATTTCGGCAATAACATCTTCAATTTCGCGTGGATAGATGTTGTAACCACCGCTGATAATCATGTCGCCCTTGCGATCAACCAAATACAAGCGATTATCTTCATCAATTCGACCTAGGTCACCAGTGTGCAGCCAGCCATCACGAACGGCCTTGGTAACTGTTGCATCTTGGCCAGCGGCTCCGTAATAACCGCGCATTACGTGATCGCCGCGAGTTATAACTTCACCAATTTCACCAACTGGAACTTCTTTACCGTTTTCATCAACAATAAGAATTTCAACACCAACACATGGATTACCCGCACTAGTAAGCAGTTCTGGATTTTGCGATAAGCCGAGTGCGTGATCAGCTTCGCTCAAAACTGTTACTGGTGGAATCGCTTCGACCAGGCCGTAATACTGAACCATCTTGGTTGTGATTTTTTCATGGCATTGCTTGATTTGATCTGGTGGCATTGGGGCACCGGCATAGCCAAGCATCCGCAAATTAGCCATCTTCTCTTTAGTAATTCCATCCACGGCAAGAAGTCGGGCAACCATGGTTGGGACAAGTGCTGTTGCATTGCCGCCGCGGTTTTGGATTACATCAATGAATTCTTCTGGATCGTATTTAGCTAGAACTATTTGCTTTGCGCCGAAAGTAAAATATGGAAGAACAAAGAGGCCGCTGGTATGTGTTACTGGACCGGCGTGAACCCAACAATCAGTTTCATTTGGGATACGACCAAAAATATCAGTGATGATGTTGTTCAAACTTGCAGTGCGGTTTCTGTGGGTACGAATTGCGCCCTTAGGATTTCCGGTTGTTCCCGATGAATAGTTAAGTGAAACAAAACTGTCTGGATCAACTGCGGTAGAAAATGCGTGGGATTCTTGTTTAGCTAAAAAGGCTTCGTAAGGCGTTGTTCCATCGTGTTCACCGTGAATCAAAATAATGTGATCAACTAATTCGCGAACCGGTGCTGATTCATCCCAGAATTTTGCATCCATAATCAAAACTTTGGCGCCGCAGTCATTAGTAATTCTGACCCAGTCATTTGGGTGCAGGCGATAATTCAGAGCAACACGACACAATCCTGCTGTGCTGATTCCTAAATCTGTTTCGATATAAGTGCGTTGATTTGATTGAAGATCTAGAACGCGATCTCCTGGTGCTAAGCCAAGTGCTTTTAATCCACGTGCAAGTTGAAAAATACGAGAGCCGATTTCACCATATGTCATCGCACCTTCTGAACTCTCAACCGCAATTCGATCGCGATACTTTCGAGTTGATCTTGCTACAAGGGTTCCGACATCCATTAGTGCATGCTCCGTTCCGAAGTTTTTGCTGGTGGTGAATAAGCGCTATCGAGCACCCAAGCACCTTCTGGCAAAACTGTTAAGGGGTTAATGTCTAACTCACAACCACTAGGCCAATCAATAACTGCGTCGGTGATTCTTAGCACAGTGTCCACAAATGCATCTCGATTGCTGGCTGCAGCGCCACGAACTCCCGAGAAGAGAATCGCAAGTCTGGTCTCATCGATCATTTCATTCACAATTTTTGAATCGACCGGAAGCAGACGAACCGCAACATCAGAAATTACTTCAGTCAAAATTCCACCAACGCCGATTGTCAGAACTTTTCCAAGAGAACTAGATGTAATTCCAACCAATGCTTCTACGCCTTTTGGCACAAAAGTTTCAACTAAAACTTTATTGCTCTTACTCTTATCTGGGCCAAGGTGAGAAAGTCGCTCATAAGTTTCAGTAGCACTTTGGATATTAATATCTAGCGCTACCCCGCCGGCTTCACTCTTATGTAACAAACCTGGAATGACCGCTTTCATTACTGACCGGCCGCCAACTTTTGCAACGGCTGCGATAGCTTCATCAAGATTATCTACAACTACTGAAAGTGGAACCGGAACTCCGACTGAAGCAAGCGCGCTTTTCAATTGATCTTCGGTTGCTTGGTCGGCAGGAGTAGCAAGTGGTTTGCACAGCGGTTTACGTTCAACGCTATGAGCAGGCTTAGTTGCAATTCGAAGAGTTTGAAGTGCACGAACTGCACGTTCTGGAGTTGGGAATACTGGAAGCTTTGCTGCTTTAAATAATTTGTCTGCCTCTGGTGCCAAACTTTGTGAACCAGTTCTGGCAACGACAACTGGAATTTCACGAACCCCACGAACTGCACTTAATGCATTGGCGATTCGTTCGACATCATTTCCGACAAGAACGCAGAACGTCGCGACAATTGCATCGACTTCTGGATCTTTAGCAAGAACTTCAACACACTTCTCAAATAGATCTGGTGCCGACATTACAGCAGCAGTTACATCCACTGGGTTAGAAGTATTTCCATAGCTTGGAACAATCTGGTCTAAAGCTTCAGTGGTTTTCGCAGAGAGCTTGGCCAGAGTTAAACCAAATTTTTCAAGCGCATCCGTGCCAAGAATTCCACTTCCACCTGATGTTGTAATAATTGCAACGCGATTACCAGTCATCAAAACTTTACTTGCGAAGATACTTCCAGCATCAAGTAGATGTTCAACATCATCGACTCGAACTGCGCCGGATGAATTTATTGCGGCATCAATTACGCGATCTTCTGTAGCCAGCGCGCCAGTATGCGAAGCTGCAGCTTCTGCACCCGCAGCAGATCTACCTGATTTCAAAACTGCAGTCGGTTTCTTGCCTGCGATTTCGCGCAGTGCTTTCACATCCGCGAGGGATTCGGCATACATCAAAATTGCATCAACGTTTTTATCATCGGCCAGAGTTGCGGCAACTTCTAAGGCGGTTACATCTGCTTCATTTCCAGTAGTAACAACAAAACCAATCGGAAGGCTTCGATCAACTGCAAGTGAGTAAATGCCGTAACCCAGAGCGCCGGATTGGCTTACCAAAGCAATATTTCCACCTTCGAGTGGCGTTGTTGGTCCAGAGAAAACTGGTGAGAATGTTGCAGCCAATTTACTTGCTCCACCAGCAGAGCCAATACAGTTTGGTCCAACCAAACGCATCCCAGATTTCTTAGCTATCGCCAATAGTTCATCTTGAGCGATTGCACCTGCTTCATCCGCTTCTGCAAAACCTGAAGACATAACGATTGCAACACCAACTTTTGCGTCAGCGCAATCTTGAACTGCCTCCTTAACAAAATTAGCTGGAACCATAATTAATGCTAGTTCGATGTTTTTACTAATATCTTTAACGTTTTCAAATGCTTTTAGCCCAAGAATATTTCCGCCTTTGGGATTAACCGGGAATATTTCACCGGCATACCCATATCTTTGTAGATACTCCAATGGCAATCTGCCCATTGCGCCAACCCGTTCAGTCGCGCCAATAATTGCTACTGACTTAGCTGCCCAGAGTGCGGAAATCGAATTACTAGAGCTTTTCAAAGGTTCGCAAACCCTTCAATCTCTAGAAGTGCTTCAGCATCCCAGAGTCTTGTGACCCCAACTAAAGTCATTGCTGGAAAATTCTTACCGATTAATCGTTGCCAAATCTTCCCAATTTCGCGGGAATTTGCCCGGTAATCCGCAGGATCAACAGAATAAATATTTAACTTAACTAAGTTGTCTGGTGTTCCACCTGCTTCGCTAAGGGCTGTAAGAAGATTTGTAATAACTTTCTCAAATTGTTCAACGATTCCGTTTCCTTCGATCACGCCCTCTTTATTAAGTGCGGTCTGGCCAGCAAGGAAAACTAAAGTTCCACCTTCGACAACTACAGCGTGCGAGAAACCAATTGCTGGAGCCAAGCTCTCTGGATTTATCTTCTTTGCTACCATTTTATTCTCCTTTAAGAATTTCTGCGTGGCCGGTTATGTTGGGTAAATCGATAAAAGCAATTGCAGCATTAGCTACTTCTTTTGGAGTTAAGAATCTTCCACTGGGCTGCTTAGCTTCTAGGGCAGCTTTAACTTCATTGAAATCTTTTCCGGTTCGTTCAGCAGCTGCTTCCAATGATCGCTTTGTCATCGGAGTATCTACATAACTTGGACAGACTGCATTCACAGTAATTCCATACTTACCTAATTCTGCTGCTGCGGCTCTTACTAGACCGATAACTCCATGTTTGGCTGCGGTATATGCCGAAACATTTGGTTCACCAATTAGACCAGCAGAACTCGCAATAACAATTATGCGCCCGAATTTTGCCTCTTTCATTGCTGGCACAGCAGCACGCAAATATTGGAATGGCGCAGTTAAGTTAATTGCAATCGAGTGCTCCCAAACTTCATCAGAGGTTTTATCAATTGGAGCCGCACTGCCGTCTCCAGCATTTAAAATTAGAACATCAATTCCACCCCAGGCGGAAATAATCTTTTCTAGTGCGATATTCGCACTCTTTGAATCAGTGACATCTGCGGGAATGATTAAGTTTTTATTTGTTCGCCCAGCGACTATCGCCTCTAAATCCTGCGCTGTTCTGGCGGTTAACGCGACGCTGTGTCCAGCATCTAACAATTGAGTTGCGATAGCTTCGCCGATTCCACGACTTGCACCGGTAACTAGAACTCGGAGCGGGGTGTTGCTCATGAATTCTCCGATCATCTGAAAATCATATGGAAAATGGGGCTTACGTATTTCTTCCGATAGGCAATAATACGACATATGAACCAGAGAGAAGTAATCATCGCAGAAGCAGTTCGAAGCCCCTTTGGCCGATATTTTGGTGGATTATCCAAAGTTCGCCCTGATGATTTGCTTGGCTTCACACTCGCCTCGCTTGCAAAGAAAATTCCTAATCTTGATTTAGAGCGCGTAGATGATGTGATGATCGGTGATTCAAATGGTGCCGGTGAAGATAATAGAAACGTCGCTCGTATGGGTTCTTTACTTGCTGGGTTCCCAGTAACAATTCCAGGTGTAACGATAAACAGACTGTGCGGTTCTGGAGCAGAAGCGATTATTCAAGCCTCACGCGCAATTAGAAGTGGCGACAGTGATTACATAATCGCTGGCGGTGTTGAAGTAATGAGCAGAGCTCCATGGATTGTCGAGCGCACAAGTAAAGAAGAGCCAACTAGCCCAGTTTTTAATCAATCAACAGTTGGTTGGCGACTTACGAATCCATTATTCCCTGCACATTGGACTGCAAGCTTAGGAAGATGCTCGGAAGAAGTTGCAGAAAGATTTAACATTTCTAGACAGGCACAAGATGAATGGGCGCACCGCTCACACCAATTAGCGGCAGCCGCATGGGATAAGAAATTGCATGAAGGTTTTGTTGTTCCATTTGGTGATGTAACTAAAGATGAATCAATTCGCGCAGATGGAACGCTAGAGAAATTAGCTTCACTTCCCTCTGTCTTTTCAGAGAATGGTGCCGGAACCGCTGGTAACTCATCGCCACTAAATGACGGAAGTGTCGCAATGTTGATTACCGATCGCGCTGGCACAGATAATTTGGGACTAACTGGGATTGGTCGGATTCTTGGAGCGCAAGTAACCGCAACAAATCCAAATGAATTTACCCTGGCCCCAGTATCTGCGATTCATAAAGTGCTGGCTCGCACTGGTAAGAAATTTAGTGATATTAAAGTTTGGGAGATTAATGAGGCCTTTGCATCAATGGTCTTAACTGTTCTGCACGAAGTTCCAGAAATTGATTTGGCTAAGGTAAATATCAATGGCGGATCAATTGCGATTGGTCATCCAGTTGGTGCATCGGCTGCCCGAGTTGTAGTTGATTGCGCTCGAGAATTAAAGCGCCAAGGTGGCGGCATTGGTATTGCTGCCGCATGCATTGGTGTTGGTCTGGGCGTTGCCATAGTTGTTGAAGTGAAAGGGTAAAGTGCTCACATGATTGCAGTTAAGGATTTCACTGACGTTACCTACAAAACTGATAGTGGAGTAGGGATAATTACTATTAATCGTCCAGATCGCTACAACGCACTTCGCGGTCGCACAGTTGATGAATTACTTGCAGCTTTTAAATATGCCTGGGTCGATCAAGAAGTTGGTGCTGTTATTTTGACTGGCGCAGGCGAAAAAGCTTTCTGTACTGGCGGCGATCAGAAGGAACGCGCTGCAACAGGTGGATATGGCGAAACTGAAACCGGAATGTTTGAAATTGAATCACTTCACAAATTGATTCGAGCAATTCCAAAACCAGTTATTGCAGCGGTAAATGGCTTTGCAATTGGTGGCGGCCATGTTCTGCACGTGCTCTGTGATCTTTCAATCGCATCTACCAACGCGAAGTTTGGACAAGTTGGCCCACGTGTTGGTTCTTTTGACGCCGGATTTGGTTCAGCATATTTAGCACGCGTTGTTGGCGAAAAGCGGGCACGAGAAATTTGGTTTCTCTGTGAACAATATGATCCAGAAACTGCCGAACGCTGGGGCTTAGTAAATAAAGTCGTTGCGCCAGATCAATTAATGGCTGCTTCAATGGAATGGGCGAAGAAAGTTGCGGCGCTATCTCCTACTGCACTAAAAACTCTTAAGCATTCATTCAACGCTGATTCAGATCATATTATGGGAATTCAGTCTTTGGCATTCGATGTTCTTGATCTTTACACAAAGACAGATGAGGCAAAAGAAGGTGGCGCAGCCTTTACCGAGAAGCGTGCACCTGATTACTCAAAATTCCGAAAGAATTAGTTTTCGCCCTCTTCAGCAATTGCGTAATTTGTAAGATCGGTTCGGGCATCCCAAAGTTCTGGAAAGAATGTAAAGGTATTTAACCGAGCCAGAATTTCAACAGGAGTGCCCTGTGTTCCTGAAACTTTCAAGCCAATACTTCTTTCAACAACTTTGAAGTGGCGATGGCGCCACAAATACATGCGTTCATCTAGTTCGACAAGAGCTTCAGCTAGCAAGTAAAGATCTTCAAACTCGGTATGGCGAACAAATAGCTGCACAAGATCCAAATTGGCTGCAGCAAGTAAGCGCTTAAATTCAACTCCCAGCCCTGGAATAGCCTTGCGAATTGAATTCATTCCTGGTGAATCAAAACCGGAACCATGCCCCAGTGCGCGACGCACCTGTTGGTAATCCCAAGGTGACATCTGCTCCAACATATCTAGAGCATCATGGCAAAATTTGATATCCAACATCATGCGCGGAAATAGGCGAAGTGCTGGGCGAATCTCATCTTTCTTCAAATACTCAAGAGCTTGGGTAGCTTCTGCAGTGCAGTGCTTCAACCAAATTTCAGAGGTCTGATGAACAACTGTAAAAAGTAATTCGTCGCGATGTTTCCAAGTTTCAGGAACTGGTTGCAGACTCAATAATTCAACTGTGCGGATATAACGCTCGTAATCTGAATTGCCCGCACCTTCTAAAATCTGATCTGGACCGTAAGCCATTTCTCTCTCCGTTCGCTATTAATTTGGCATCATCCGGCCACCGTTTACATCTAATGCGGTTCCGGTTATAAATGAGGACTCTTCACTTGCTAAAAATAAAACTGGATCTACACACTCTTGCAACTTAGGCATTCTTCTAAGTGGAATTGCATCAATCACTTCATCTTGATCGGCTTTACTCATATCGTTAAACATGCCTTCAAGTCGATCGGTTAAGAACAAACCGGGAGCAATTGCATTTACTCGAATTCCAAATTCGCCAACCTCTTTGGCGAGACGACGGGTTAATCCAAGAATTGCTGCCTTTGCGGTTGCGTATGGAACGCCGGTAACCGGACTTGCACTTCTGCCACCGATAGATGAAAAAGTAACGATTGAACCTTTGCCAGCTTTTTTCATATGTGGAATAACTGCACGAGCGCAATTAAATGTACCCTTTACATTTACATCTAGAACTAAATCAAAATCATCATCTGAAATATCATCGAGATCTCGTGGGGTTCCAAGTGATCCACCAGCTGCAGCGATTAGAACATCAACACTTCCGAGCTCTTTAGCCAATTGATTAACTGCGGCGGTCACCGATTTTGAATCGCGAACATCAACTTTTTCTCCTGCTGCTTTTCCACCACTTGCCTTTAACTCTGAAACTAAAGCTTGAATCGCAGCCTCATTTGTATCAAGAATTCCAACACTTGCCCCTTGAGCAATTGCGGTTCTGGCGATCTGACTGCCAAGCCCACCGGCACCACCAGTGATTAATATGCATTTGCCGCTGAAGCGATCGGTGCTCATGTGCCTAACCTTAACTTGCCTGCCCACCAAATCCAATGCTTTCCTCTGGGTAGCGGAAATAGGTCGCCTAACCTATTATTGACGATAGTCAAATAACTGTCATGCCTGTTTAGACAGTTTTATCGAGGGGCAATGGTTTAGAAGATGAAGATTGTTTGTATTGGTGGCGGCGCCGCTGGACTTTATTTCTCAATTCTGATGAAGAAGCAGGATCCATCACATGAAATAACAGTCATTGAACGTAACCGTCCCTACGACACATTTGGTTGGGGCGTAGTTTTCTCTGATGCGACTCTCTCAAACTTTGTTCGTGCAGATGAACCTACTGCCAGAACAATCCTTCAATCCTTCAATCACTGGGATGACATTGATGTTCGCATAAAGGGTAAGAGCATGATTTCTGGTGGCCATGGATTCTGTGGAATCGGCCGTAAGCGTTTGTTAAATATTTTGCAAGAAAGATGTGAAGAGCTTGGTGTTAAGTTAGTTTTTGAAACTGAAGTCAAAGATGACCAACAAATTGCTGCTGAATATGGTGCGGATTTAATCATTGCATCTGATGGTTTGAATTCAGCAATCAGAACTCGCTACGCAGATACATTCAAACCAGATATCGACACTCGTGTCTGTAAATTCGTCTGGCTTGGAACTAAGAAAATTTTCAAAGACTTCACATTTATCTTCGAAGAGACTGAATTTGGTTGGTTCCAAGCACACGTTTACCAATTCGATGGTGACACATCTACATTTATTATTGAAACTCCAGAAGATGTTTGGCGAAAAGCCGGCTTAGAAGATATGAACCAAGAAGAGGCAATTGCATTCTGTGAGAAGTTGTTCGCAAAAGATTTAGAAGGTGCAAAGTTAATGAGCAATGCGTCTCACCTTCGCGGCTCTACTAATTGGATTCAATTCCCTCGAGTAATCTGCGAAAACTGGACGCAATGGAACGATATTAATGGCAAGCAAGTTCCAGTTGTCTTGATGGGCGACTCTGCTCACACCGCTCACTTCTCTATTGGTTCTGGCACAAAGTTGGCCATGGAAGATGCAATCGATCTTGCAAAGTTTATGAGCGAAGCTGGAACTCGCACGATGCCAGAAATCCTTGCGGATTATCAAGCTATTCGTGGAGTCGAAGTAATCAAGATTCAGAGCGCTGCAAAGAATGCCATGGAATGGTTTGAAAATGCTGCTCAATACACTCACATGGAGCCAGAACAATTCAATTATTCATTGCTAACTCGCAGCCAGAGAATTTCGCATGACAACTTGAAGTTACGTGATGCTAAGTATGTCGAAGATTATGAAAAGTGGTTTGCGACCAAAGCATTTGCTGATGCTGGAGTTCCACTTCCAAAATCAGGAGCACATATTCCGCCAATGTTCACACCATTTAAAGTTCGTGACGTTGTTCTTCAAAATCGCATAGTCGTATCACCGATGGCGCAATATTCATGCGAAGATGGTTTACCTTCTGATTATCACTTGGTTCACTTGGGTGCACGTGCCATGGGTGGCGCAGCTCTTGTTATGACTGAGATGACCTGCACAAGTCCTGATGGTCGAATCACACCTGGTTGTCCTGGAATGTATAAGCCAGAACATTTAGCAGGCTGGACTCGTATCGTTGACTTCGTTCATGCAAATTCTCAAGCAAAAATTGGAATGCAGATTGGTCACGCTGGAGCAAAGGCATCGACACGTCTTGCATGGGAAGGAATTGATCAACCACTCAAAGAGGGTAATTGGGAGATCATTTCTGCTTCACCACAACAATATGTTGAGGGTGTTTCGCAAACTGCTCGTGAAATGAATCGTGCAGATATGGATCGTGTCAAAGCAGATTTCATTAGAGCAGTTAAAGATGCAGACCAAGCTGGCTTCGATTGGCTTGAACTTCACGCAGCTCACGGTTATTTGCTCTCATCATTTATCTCACCACTTACAAATCAACGCACAGATGAATATGGTGGATCATTCGAAAACAGAATGCGCTACCCAATCGAAATCTTTAAAGCAATTCGTGAGGTTTGGCCACAAGGAAAGCCAATAAGCGTTCGTATCTCTGCACACGACTGGACACCTGGTGGAATTACTCCTGCCGATGCCGTTGATATCGCAAGAGCATTTAAAGCCGCGGGCGCCGACATTATTGACTGTTCTTCTGGCCAGGTAAGCAAGAAAGAGAAGCCAATTTACGGTCGTATGTTCCAGACCCCATTTGCTGATCGAATTCGCAACCAAGCAAATATTCCAACAATCGCAGTCGGAGCAATCTTTGAAGCCGACAATGCAAACACAATCATTGCTGCAGGTCGCGCTGATTTGTGTGCTGTTGCTAGACCACACCTTGCAAACCCAGCTTGGATTCTTACTGAAGGTGCAAAGAGCGGGTATGCCGATGTTCCTTGGCCAAAGCAATATGTTGCAGCAAAGATTCAGCTCGAGCGAAACTTAGAGCGCGAGAAGCAACAGGCTGCTGCAGCAAAGAGCGCAATGTCTTTTGAGCAGATCACTCAAATCTTTGGTGAAGTTTAAGCGTTTAGATAGTTACGTAATTTAGTTCCGTCTTCGTCGGCTAATGCGGCGAGACGGAGCTCTTTGATGCGAGATGCAGCATCTGAATTATCTGAAACTTTATCGACCTCGGCCATAATCGCGGTGAAATTGCGCCATCCGTTGCGATGAGTATCACCATAACCCTTAATAACATTGGCACATTCAGCGATTTCGCAAGCTAATTGATAATTCTTTGGCGCTACTTCTGAAATCTTAGCAAGCCAATTTTCGATACGCTCTTGTTCAAGGTTGTAGCGCAGCGACCTTGGACGAATTGGTTTTAACCGTGCAACAAAATAGAGAAGTATGTAACCACTGACTGAAGCAGTATTTAAAATAATGCCATTCTCACTAATCTTCTCAATTGTTTTCACAACTGGCTTAGTCCGTAGAATCCATTTTCCGATTGGGGTAGGAAGTGTGTCTGCAATCTCTTCAGACATTGGGTGCAAATATTCGCGGACTTCCATGATTTGCTCAGAACCAATTCTTGCTTCGGCACTGACTCTTTGAAAGCGGGAGCGGCGAGTTTTCAAATCTGCAACGCGGATCGTGTCTTCATATGTCATCCAGAGCGCGGTATAACGTGCAGTTTCATTTAACAATTGCGCTGTGCCATTACCAAATTTCGCTTCAATTTCTCTAATCTTCGAGAGTCTTGCCAGATATAGATCTGCATAAGCAACGCTCTGATAATCCGCTGTTCGCTTCACGCCATTGATTGCCATAACCCGAGCTGGTTCTGGAAAGTCTGCTTTAACTTGGGCGGCTTGGGCTTTTAACTTAGATCCAACAACCGAAGCCGGATCTTTGATAATTGCCAACTCTTGCTCTGCACTGATTTCACCGGGTTCTACCGGACGCTTACCGATTGTGATTGGAACGCCAGCACTTACAGGCTTATCTAGATCGGTAACAATCTGCTTTGCAATCTCATAACTTTTATCGAATGCTGCCATCGATGTTTTAACACCGACACCACCACGTTCAATCGCTGCTGCAAATTGTTCCTTAGTAAATGGAAGTGCGCCACTTCCAGCAATAGCGCCGAAGAGCGCTGCTGAAATAACGCTGCTGGATTCCTCTGCAACCTTTGCAAAATCTGCAGCAATAAATTTCTTAGCGGCAGCCTTGGCGGATTTAATAATTTCTTCGGAATCAACGCGGCCATCGCCCATTGATGTTCGTTCAGTCATTGAGTAAACGCGATGGGTAGATGTAATGAAAGTTGTTACATCAGATGTTACGAACCCTCTAAAGATTGCGCGGCCAGCCTCCATTAATTCAGAAGCAACAACGATATCTACTTCACCTGGTGTTGCCATTGTACTAAGAACTGGTTCGTGCACTCCAGGTTTTCCAGCGCCATCATCTGGAAAAAACTCTAGGTAATAAACAGTTGTTCCGGTTCGTTGCGCAACACCTGGAACTGAAGTTGTCTGCGCAAAGAAACCATTGTGCTCGGCCATATCAATGGCCCAATCCGCGAGAACGCCACCGCCTTCACCACCCATTGCAAGTAGCGCAAGAGTGATTGGGCGATTGTGTGGCGTATTTAGATTAGGCATCAATTCCTACTAGGCGTCGTTCAATACCATTCTGCAAAAATCCAATAACAGAGTTACGTATCCGCAATTTTGTGCGATCCCAGATCGATGGATTGCTGATTATTGAGGTCTTATAGAAAGACGGACATAGAACAGCTGCGTGCGCAGCTTCTCCACAAAGTCCACACCCCACACAGGTATTTAGGACTGTTGCCACTGGATCTTTACGCATTGGATCTGGATTAGCGGTAATTGTTAAAGATGGGCAGCCATTTAAGCGGATGCAAGAGTGGTCTCCGGTGCAGGTATCTGGGTCTACGCCGAAACGTTCACGAACTACGCGCTTACCTTCTTTGATTCGCTTTGCCATTGCTGGGCGTTCACGTCGAGTTTTATTTAGGGTGCACTCGCTCTGAGCAACAATTACTTTAGGACCTTGCTCCTTAGTTGTTAAGGCATCCTTAAATATGTTCTTCATTTCATGCACTTTAAATGTATTTGAAACTGTCTTTGCCCACTCGACACCGATGCCACGAACTGCGCGTTCGATTGGATGTTTTGTTGATCTAATTTCGCTGGATGCTGAAGATGAGAGAACATCTTGTCCACCAGTTGCTGCGCTATATGCGTTATCGACAACCACAACAAGACCATCGCTCTTATTGAAAACTGCATTTCCAATTCCGCTAGTTAAACCATTGTGCCAAAAACCACCATCGCCCATAAAACTAATCGTTCTTTTATCACTATCTAAATCGTGAAGCGCTGACGCACCAGCGGCGCCAAGTCCATAACCCATAGTCGTTGCACCGATATTAAATGGTGGCAAAATCGAAAATAGATGGCAGCCAATATCTGCTGAAATATGATGCTTCCCAATTTCTTTCTCTGCCAATTTCAAAGCAGTAAAGATTGGTCGCTCTGGACATCCGGTACAAAATGATGGTGGTCGGCCATGAATTTGCTCTGTCGGAGCAACTGATTTAATTGAATTCGGTTTATCGCCATCTGGGCGAACAATCGCTGGAAGATTATTCTGATCTAAAAGTTCTGGACCAAACTTCTTAACAAATTCCAGAATTCCCTTTGTTACAGAAGCCGGTGTGTATTCACCGGCGACAGGTAACAAATCTTTTCCGTGGAGCGCAGTGTGGACTCCGGCACGTCGCAGAATCGCATTTATATTCTGCTCGATGTAATCAGGCTGACCTTCTTCTACTAGAAGAATGCCCTTCTTGCTCTTCGCAAATTCGACAACTTCATCATCAACTATTGGATATGTGACGTTGAGAATATAAAGCGGAATCTTGCTATTGCCATAAATATCAGAGAGTCCAAGCAATTGGAGCGAGCGGATTACTGTGTTGTAGAGCCCGCCTTGCATGACAATTCCGAAATCTTGGGTTCCATCTGCAAAAAATTCATTTATTTTATTATCTTTGATGAATTTAACCGCAGCTGGCCAACGCTTTGTTACCTTCTCTTGTTCGTGCATAAAGCTGGCAGGAGGAAGAACGATTCGATTGGTATCGCGTAGTGGATTTTCCATCGCATCGCGCAATGTAAATTCTGGTTTTATATTGTCCTTTGCAATAAAGCGACCATGTAAATGGCAAGAACGTAATCTAAGTTGAAGCATCACTGGTGAATTACTTGCTTCAGAAAGTCGGAAGCCGATATCTACTGAATCAACAATTGCAGTCAGGTTTGGTCTTGGATCCAATAACCAAATCTGTGACTTCATTGCAAATGCGTGTGAGCGCTCTTGCATAATTGAAGAACCTTCGCCGTAATCTTCGCCAACAATAATTAGTGCGCCGCCAGTAACTCCACCTGATGCCAGATTTGCGAGCGCATCTGAAGCTACGTTTGTTCCGACTGTAGATTTAAAAGTTATTGCACCGCGTAGTGGGTAATAAACTGAAGCGGCAAGGGATGCAGCTGCGGTTGCTTCAGATGCACTATTTTCAAAGTGCACACCTAATTCATCAAGAATTTCTTTTGCATCGCCCAAAACATCCATTAAATGTGAGATTGGCGCGCCTTGATATCCGCCGACGTAGGAAACACCTGATTGTAAAAGTGCTTTTGTGACAGCAAGGATTCCTTCACCGAAAAATTCTTCGCCGGCGCCGGCGCGTAATTTTCCGACTTCAGTAGCGAACGAGCGTTCTGCCATGTCACTCCTTTTAAAACGTATGTGGCCCCAAAGGTTCTCACCTCAGAGGGAAAAAATACTCGGTAATCGTCGCACGCGCACTCTGACCTGTCTAGGAGATAATCCCCAGAATGGGTGTGTGCTAAATGACAAATCCCTGAACGCTCTAAGGGGAAATTGACGGTCGTCAAACCTAGAAATAAGGCCCACACACGGCTAATCTCAATCCCCTGCGATGACCAATCCGCGGAAGGCTTAAACCGATAATA
Organism: Candidatus Nanopelagicaceae bacterium; assembly: GCA_044352485.1. GTDB lineage: Bacteria > Actinomycetota > Actinomycetes > Nanopelagicales > Nanopelagicaceae > AAA044-D11. The sequence continues at coordinate 1,139 of JBILDT010000007.1, read as the reverse complement.
AGAAGGAGCAGATAAATGGCAAATCTAAATGCCTTAGCAAATGATCTTGTATCAGGAGCAGTTCAGGTTCTTGACCTAACAGCACCACTACATTCGAAGACACCTATTTTGGTTCTTCCAGAACCATTCGGCCAGACCGCAACATTTCAATTAGAAGAAATTTCTAAGTATGACGATCGTGGTCCAGCTTGGTATTGGAATAACTTCCATACAGGTGAACACACTGGAACTCACTTAGATGCTCCTAACCACTGGATCACCGGAAAAGATGGCGACGATGTTGCATCGATTCCACCACAACGTTTAGTTGGTCCTGCAGTTGTTCTTGATTTTGTTAAAGAAGCAGCAGCCAATCCTGATTTCCTTCTTGAAGTTTCACATATCGAAGCTTGGGAAAAAGTAAATGGTCAAATTCCAAAGGGTGCTTGGGTTCTATTCCGCACTGGCTGGTCAAAGTTTGGTGATGATCCAAAGGCATTTGCTAACGCAGATGAGAATGGGCCACACACACCAGGACTTCCACCCGCATGTGCTGAGTTCCTTGCAACAAAGCGCGACATCCTTGGATTAGGTGTTGAAACAGTTGGTATCGATGCTGGTGGCGCATTTGGAATGGAAGTTCCATTCCCTTGCCACAACTACCTACTTGGAAATAACAAGTACGGCCTAACTCAACTTCGTAACCTAGATAAATTACCAACAACTGGTGCAATTGTTATTGCTGCGCCACTAAAGATTGTTGGTGGCTCTGGCTCACCTACAAGAGTATTTGCTCTAGTTTCAAAGTAATAGCTAAAAGTTAAAAAGCCCGCCAAGTAATTGGCGGGCTTTTTCTTTTACTTATCTTTTACTTACCGAATCGTTTCTTGGTTAAGCGCTTTGCAACCAAAAATCCTGATCCGCCACCAAGTCCTGGCCCAGGATGTGTTGATGCACCAATGTGCCAAAGATTCTTTACCGGAGTTCGGTGGCCGGTTGCGGCAGATAGCGGACGCCATGGGGCGTATTGATCAATGCGACAATCTCCGGCATATGGATCTCCGCCAACTAAATTCTTATTCATCGCTTCAATTTCACGTGGTCCCAGTACTATCTTGGCAACAATTGCAGATTTAAGGTTTGTAATCTCGGCTCCAAGT
>JBILDT010000059.1:0-6294 GCA_044352485.1 Candidatus Nanopelagicaceae bacterium | reverse complement strand
AATCTTGAACTCTCGCTTACTTGGAACTACTGCAATAGCAAATGCAGTTGCAACAGTGAAGCCTTCGGTTTTCATCTCAGGAAGTGCTATTGGTTGGTATGGCGAAACCGGAAACCGCGCAGTAACTGAAGCTGATCGCGGTGGCGATGATTTTCTGGCTGCGGTCTGCCGAGAATGGGAAGGCGCTGCCGATCTTGCTGGTGACGTTCGCACCGTAAAGATAAGAACCGGTTTAGTTCTGGATCCGACTGGTGGCGCACTTGGAAGAATGATTCCGCTCTTTCGTTTCGGCCTTGGCGGAAAACTTGGAAATGGAAAACAGTGGTGGTCTTGGATTACCTTGCACGATCAAGTTCGGGCTATTTGCCATTTGATGGAATCAAAGATTTCTGGTCCAGTAAATCTAACCACGCCTAATCCATCTACAAATCAGGAATTTACCGCTGCCCTTGCACGTGCAATGCATAGGCCAGCTCTTTTCCCTGCCCCAGGTTTTGCTCTGAAACTTGCGCTCGGCGGATTTTCAACTGAGATTTTGGGATCAAAGAAAATTCTTCCGCAAGCTTTGTTAGACGATAATTTTGTCTTTGATTATCCGCACTTAACAAATGCTCTAGAAACTCTTGTCGTCCCTCACTAAATAATTGCAAGTGCAGCCTGGCGGCCAGATCTCATAGCGCCATTTTGCGAAGGCACACTTCTGTGGTCGCCAGCGATGTAAATTCCATTACTAATCTTCGGAGACCGATTCAATTGATCTAAATCGGTTCTAAATGGCAGAGACTGCTTGATCTCATATCGGGCAGCTAAATCCCAATTTCGAGTATCGCATTTCCAAAATCTCGATAATTCTTTTCGAACTTCGCTCTCCGAGATAGGGGCAAGTGAGGTGCTCGAGATCAGATTAATTCCAGCTGGTGCATAGCTTTTAGAGACCTTCGAGATAACCAAGGAGTTAACGATTGGGCTCTTTGAATCTAGTGCCAAATAGTTATCGTCTGCCAAATCTTCGTTGGTTGCGTGATACCAAGTCGTTGAACTTAGGGTCGTGGGAATCTCACCAAGATCAAGCATCTGTGCCGCCGTTGTTAAATCTGTTGCAACTACGATTTCATCACAATCAATTCTGCCAAAGTCGCCCTGAACGCTCCCCTTCCTAATCTCATCTACTTGTGAATTGAATCTGATATCCGAAATTTCATGAGCAAGATTTTCGCTAAATTTTCCGACACCAAACTGTGGAATTCCTGGCCGCCCCAGAATAAAAGAACGGATGACTTCTCTCGCGATATCAGCCCGAATCAGATCTGGGTTTGTCAGGAATACGCCCCGCAAAAAGGGCGATAAAGCAATTTGATATAGATTCTGAAATTTCAGAGAGGAATCCCCAAGTTTGTTATCTCTAGAATTGCGAGCTAGAAATTTGGCTAATTCGATTTTCTCGGAAAAACTTCCGATACTCAGGGTTTTTGCTAAGTGACCTAGCCCAATTTTGATTTCATTTGAATTTTCGAAGACGCGAAGGTTGTTAAATACTTTGCAGAACTCTAAATCAGAGAGCGCATTAAGCCTTCTGATCTCGGAGTAACTTGGATTAATAACCTGAAATCCATGATCAAATAGGAAGCCATTAACCGAATCTGTTTTTACTCTTCCACCAACTCGATCACTGCTTTCAAGAACAGTGACGTTTGCACCTCGACGTTGCAGGTAGATCGCGCAGGTCAGCCCAGCTAGACCTGCGCCAACTACTACAACCGATTTACTCACTTACCGCTGAATCGAAGCTTGGAAGGCCACCAAACTTTTGGCCCAATTTCGTGCACGAGTGCCGGAACCAGAATCGAGCGAACAATCATGGTGTCGAGCAATACCCCGAAGGCAACAGCAAAGCCTAATTGGGCAAGGAAGACCAGTGGCAAGACTCCAAGAACTGCGAATGTTGCAGCCAGAACAATTCCTGCTGAAGTAATCACACCACCTGTGACAGTTAAGGCTTTAGTCATTCCAGCGCGAGTTCCCAACTTCAGTGATTCTTCACGGACGCGAGTCATCAAGAAGATGTTGTAATCAATTCCGAGTGCGACCAAGAAGATGAATGCAAATAATGGGAAGGCCGGGTCTGCCCCGGCAAAACCAAAGATGTGGTTGAAGACAATTGCACATACTCCCAGTGTCGCAAAAAATGAAATAACCACTGTTCCCAAAAGTAGAACCGCTGCATAAATAGAACGTAGAAGCAGCCCTAGAATTATTGCAATCAGGAATAGAACAATTGGAATAATCAGATTTCGATCATGCTTTGAAGCTTGATTGATGTCGTAACTTACTGATGTAGAACCACCAACGAGGATAGATGGATCTACGCTTCCCATATCTGCGCGAAGCCTTGGAATCATTGCAATGGCTTCTTCAGAATCAGGTGCATACTTCAAAGTGACATTCAGCAGCATATTTCCATCTACAACTTTTGTCGGAGGAAGCGGCTGTCCAGGAACTGCAAAGCCCATAAACATGGCCTCAACCGAATCAACTCCAGGATTTGATTTCAATTTTGCAATTGCGGCCGGAGCGACTGTCTCTTTTACAACAACTTGTGTTGGCTGTCCTTGTCCGCCAGGAAAATGCTTTAGCAATTCATCTTGGCCAACTACCGAATCAGTCCGTTTCGTAAATGAATCAATTGTTGAAAGACCAGTTGCATTGAGTGTTGTTGAGAAGCCGGCTAACACAATCAGCAACGCAGTTGCGCCGACCCAATATTTACGTGGTTTGCGTTCGGTAGCGGCGCCGACCTTGGCCCAAGCTCCGGTTAATTTCTCATCAGCCTCGCCGAAGCGTGCAACCTTTGGCCAGAATATCCAGCGTCCGAAAATAACTAACAACGCAGGCAAAAGAGTCAGAATCGTAATCATTGAGCAGATAATTCCGATTGCACCGACTGGACCAAGTCCGCGGTTGTTATTTAATTGGCTTAGAAGCAGAACCATTAGACCTATAACAACGGTTGTTCCGGAAGCGAGAATTGGTTCAACTACTCCGCGCCAAGCAACCTTCATCGCATCAAATCGGGATTCGTGAAGATGAAGTTCTTCTCGGTAGCGGGCAATCAAGAGCAGCGCATAATCCGTTGCAGCGCCCAGAACCAGAACTGAGAGAATTCCTTGCGATTGTCCATCGAGCGTAATTACATCGTTCTTTGCTAGAAGATAGATAACGCCGCCAGCGAGAGTGAGAGCTAAGCCAGCTGACAACAAAGGCAGAATCCAAAGAATTGGTGATCTGTAAACGAAAATCAAAATAATTGCGACTACGCCGGCAGTTGTGAGCAGAAGCGCCGAGTCAACGCTGCCAAATGCACCGAAGAGATCCGCCAAAATTCCAGCAAACCCAGTTGTATGAGTTACAAATCCGTTGCTCTCTGCATATTCAGTTGCGTAATACCGGATTGCATCAATCACGCCAATTAGTGCTGGTTCCTTATTATCTGGAAGCAGCTCAGTTGCTATTTGAACGCTGATTGGGAAGTTAGCAAGAATTACTTTTCCATCTTCAGAAGGAAAAGCTGTAATAGGAACGCCCTCAATAAAGTAATCCCCGATTGGAATTGAAACTTCTTTACCCTTGGCATCCTTCAATAGTTCGCCGTCACTGTGAACTAACATTTTTGAACCAAGAGTCTGCGCGAAAGCCTGAGCCGAAGCTATTTTCTCTGGAGTAACTTCACCCTTAAAGAGAACTAGCGCTGGAATTTGATCATTGGCGCTATCCGAAAACTTAGCAATTGCATTTGCCGCTCTTGTAGCTACAGAATCTTCAGGCAGGAAAGAGGAGTTGTTATTCTCTTGAACTGTCGAAAGCTTGCCAAATAGCGGCCCCGTAAAACTCGAGATAGACATCCAAACTATGACAACGACAATGGCCAACCAGAGCGGTTTGCGACCCTTAATTTTTGAGGTTTCTGATTTGCTTCCCGAGAACATGCCTAGCCTTTCGAATTTATGAGCCTAATAATTGGTTAAGAACCGTAGGTTACCTTAGGCTCAGGCCTATGTATGCGAAGACTTCAAGCCTCGGAGTGAATTCTGGCCAGATAGCGGTAGAACACTTAGGGCTTGTTGAGTATAGAAAAGCCTGGGAATACCAACGTGAAATTCAAACCAGAGTTATCGAAGGGCGAATCCCAAATACCTTGATTTTGGTTGAGCATCCTTCGGTCTACACAGCAGGTCGACGCACACAAATAGATGAGCGCCCAATTGATGGAACACCCGTTATTGATGTTGATCGCGGCGGAAAAATAACCTGGCATGGTGAAGGCCAAATTGTTGGTTATCCAATTGTTAAATTGCGCAATCGAAATGATGTCGTTGGATTTGTCCGCGAAATTGAGAACGCACTCATCGATGTCTGTGCAGAATTTGCTTTAAAAACTGAGAGATATTGCGAACGGAGCGGGGTCTGGATTCGCGATTCAAAGTCTGACCGAAAAATTGCGGCAATTGGTATCCGTGTAGCCAAGGGCGTAACAATGCATGGCTTTGCGTTGAATGTAAATCCAGATATGTCTGCATATGATCACATTTCACCATGCGGTTTCACGGATACCGGTGTTACCTCGCTGGCAAAAGAGTTGGGACGAGATATTGAGATTTCAGAGGTTCTGCCAGTTGTAGAACGTCATATTCTCCTTGCTCTGGATCGGATTGCCGAATGACACTTGCACCCGAAGGTCGGCCTTTACTTCGAATTGAAGCGCGCAATGCCGCTGTTCCTATCGAACGCAAGCCTGAGTGGATTAAAACTCGTGCAAACATGGGCCCGGAATACACCGCTCTCCGTTCGCTCGTTGCTAAAGAGGGGCTGCACACTGTCTGCCAAGAAGCTGCCTGTCCAAATATCTTTGAATGTTGGGAAGATCGCGAAGCAACTTTCCTAATTGGTGGCGAGAAGTGCACACGTCGCTGCGATTTCTGCAACATCGATACCGGAAAGCCGGATCCCCTAGACCGCGATGAACCTCGTCGCGTCGCCGAATCCGTGCAAACGATGCAACTTAAATACGCAACCATCACAGGAGTTACCAGAGACGATTTGGAAGATGAAGGCGCCTGGCTTTATGCCGAAACAATTCGCAAAGTCCACGAATTAAATCCGGGAACTGGTGTTGAAATGTTGGCACCTGATTTCAGTGGTAAATCACATTTGCTAAATGAAGTATTTGAAACCCGGCCAGAAGTCTTTGCCCACAATCTTGAAACTGTTCCTCGCATCTTTAAGCGAATTCGTCCAGCATTTAGATATGAACGCTCCCTCGATGTTATTTCGCAAGCCAGAGCATTTAGGTTAATCACGAAATCAAATTTGATTCTTGGCATGGGCGAAACTCGCGAAGAAGTTACTCAGGCCCTTGTTGATCTACACGCTGCCGGTTGTGACTTGATCACAATTACCCAATACCTGCGACCAACACCAAAGCACCATCCGGTAGAGCGCTGGGTCAAGCCAAATGAATTTGTTGAACTTAGCGCTGAGGCCAATGAGATTGGTTTCGCCGGAGTAATGAGTGGACCACTTGTTAGATCAAGTTACCGTGCGGGACGTTTGTATAAGCAGGCCCAGGAAAAACGAGCAAATATCTAATGCGTGATTTCGTCTATCCCCCAGTTGTTGTAACCATTAAAACGGTATGGAAATACTTAGGCTTGAGATTTGATTTCAGGGGAAGCGAACACATTCCTGCCACCGGTGGCGCGATTCTTGCTATAAACCACATCGGCTATTTGGATTTTGCTCTAACCGGAACTGCAGTTCTTCCTCGCAAACGCTACGTGCGATTTATGGCGAAGAAAGAGATCTTTGATCACAAGATTGCTGGCCCACTTATGCGCGGCATGCACCACATTTCAGTAGATCGCTCTAGCGGTTCAAGTTCTTTCGTAGCCGCACTTCGCTATCTGCGGGCTGGCGAAATTGTTGGCATTTTTCCAGAAGCAACGATTAGCCGAAGCTTTGAAATTAAAGAGATGAAGACTGGGGCTGTTCGCCTTGCAATGGGTTCAGATACTCCGATAATTCCCACAATTGTCTGGGGCAGCCAGCGAATAATTACTAAGAAAGTAAAAGCGAATTGGAAGCGAAATAAATTTCCTATCACCGTTGCTTTTGGCGAACCACTTATTGTCACAAAGGGACAGGATGTTGATGAAGCCGAGGCCAAACTGCGGCAGATGATGAAAGATCTATTAACCGAAGTCCAGAATTCATACCCGGATTCGCATGTTGGTCAGCGTT
>JBILDT010000058.1:0-6414 GCA_044352485.1 Candidatus Nanopelagicaceae bacterium | reverse complement strand
GCTCAAGGCTGGTTTGAATATGGCTAAGTGGACTCGATTTATTACCGTGCTTAGAAACGTGCTCGTATTCTTGCCGGTTGCACTTACTTGGGCCGCTGTAGGCGAGGCAACGACAGCATTCTCTAAATATCTGAAGGCAAATGGCTCTGACATCGTTAACTTCCTGGATTTCTGGCAGAACGGATATGGCGTTCTGGATGACAAGTGGAAGATTGCTACGGTCGCCCTTCTCGACTTCCTGATCATTATGGTTGTAATTGTCCTTACGCTTCTGGCCTCAGTCTTCTCGCGTCGGGTTACCGAGCTTCAGATCATGTCTGAGAAAGAGACTGATCGTGAGCGCATTTTGTTATCAGTAGAGATTGCTTCATATCTATTCGATAAGCAGAAGGTAACAAATGTAACTATGAATCAATCTTTGGCAAGAGCAATCGATAAATTGCTTAATGCAACAGATGCAATCGAAGCTACAGCTAAGTCGTTAGAGAAAACGAGTAAGAGTAAAGGTCTTAACTAATGGCGCGCAGGCGCATTGGAATTGAAGAAGAGGATGCAACCAGCCAAGCGGGTTGGCTCTTCGCGGATTCATTTCTTGCATTGATGGTTATTTTTCTTGCAACTATCTCTTTCGTCCCAGTTATTGGTGGTGGCGGTGTTCTTGGAACCGGAAAAGTAGGAAAGATTGCTGGATCAAACTATGTCGATGGCTTGGTTCTGGCCTATGAGAATGTTGATGCGACTCGAATCACAAATGATATTGCAACTTACATCACATCAAAGAAGCTTTCGCCAACGACCGGAATTCTTTACGCAAAGATTATTGGCGGCTATACCAACGAAGAAGGCGAATCGGCTGGTTCTCTTAAAGCCATGGAATTCGCTGTTAAGTTGCAGAGAGCAGAGATTCCTTATTTCAGGACGACAAAGATAGATTTGGGTTCGAGTAATTTGATTCCGGCAGAGACAGTAGTTCTAAGACTTACACTTTCGCCAAGCGGAAGATAACTTGGTTTGGTCTAAAGACCGATAATTCCAAAAACTGAACCGAGGAATGGAATTACAGCTACAAGTTTTCCGGAAACATCTTTCTCTGATACTCGGTTAAATGTTGCACCAAGATCAACATCTACATTTCCACTTGAGGCTGATTTAACAATTCCAATTGCCTTACCAACACCTTCAACTTCTACAACAACTTTAGAACCAACTGTTGATTGTCCACTTGGCTTATAGATTGCAAGACTAGATTTTGCAGAACCAAGTGCAGTGCTTAAACCAGAAACTGGATGTCCGATTCGAAATCCTGCGGCAAAAAATAGGATTACGACAATGGCAATTGCTGCTACTGGCTTAATCCAACCCTTATTCATGGATAAATTCTACCCTGCTACTTCTTAGCCTTGGTTGTTTTCTTGGCACTTATTGGCGCCTTTTTCTTCGGTGTTACAGGTTTGGTGGGCGTATTTACTGTTGCTTTGCTCTTGGCTTCGCTCTTGCTGTTGGATTCAGCCTTCTTGATTATCTGGGCTAACCAATCATCGACGTCTTCGATGCTGTCTGCCTTTGAATCTGCTTTAGATTCTTTAGAGGATACAGATGTGACGGTCGAAAACAGAGACGACTTTGATTCAGAAGAAGATGACGTCGTCGATACAGAAGAACTTGGCGCAACCTGCTTTGGCTGCTTTGGTCCACGCTTTGGAAGATTTATCTTTCCAAGCTTTATATCTTTCAACTTTCCAACCGGTAGTTTCATGATCAATTTAGGAATTGTTTTGAAGAAATTCTTGGCAATATCAAGGTATTTAGCAAAGCCCTCTGGCTTCTTCTCTCTCTGTCCAGCGGCATATCCAGTTGTTTCTTTGGCATCATCTGAAAGATTTCCTGGACTCATGCCAAGCATTAATCGACTAGTTCGAGAGTCTGGTCGTCCGGTGCCGCGCCAAGTCGCAACTTCAATAACGCTACCTTCAGCCATCTTTCCGATAACAAGTTTCTGCCCATCAGGTAAATCAATTACAAGTGGAGAATCAGAAATCGGCAGAGGTAGTTGTGAAACCTTTGCGGGCGCCTGTGGTTCAGCTTTCTTTTTAGCCATTAATTAATCTCAAATCCGATTTTGTCTAGGTAATCAGTAGTTCTGATTTCATTCAAGCGGAAGTCTGCGGATGGATTTGTTTCGGTGGCACAAATGCTTAAAGAGCCACTGATATCAAATTGTGGAATTCGGGCAGCACCGAGAGCAGATGGAATTGGATTGAAAGTGCACTTAATCAAATCTGCATTAGTGTAATTGCCATCTAGGCGCGGAGTCCAAGGTGCGCTCTTAATTTTGAAATACAACGCCAAAGGTTTGCCAGCACAATCCGACTTTAAGTCGCTGATCGTTATTGTGTCGAATACGAAATCATCACCGGTGTATCGAGCTTGCAAACCAACTGTTGCACTATCTGAACATGCACCAACTGTTACTTGACCGTTACCAAAACTTAAAGAGCCACCGCCACCGCTACCACCAGTTCCTGCTGCACCAGCAGGACCAGCAGGACCAGCAGGACCAGCAGGACCAGCAGGACCACCTGGACCTGCTAATCCTTGGAGACCTTGTAAACCTTGTAAGCCTTGTAAACCTTGTGGACCTTGTGCGCCATCTCTTCCTGCAACTCCTGGTGCACCTGCAATACCCGCAATACCTTGAACACCATCTAAACCATTTAATCCACGTGCGCCTGCAACACCAGCTGCGCCAGGAACGCCATCTTTACCCGTTAATAAAACTAAAACTTGATTCAATGTATCCGCACTTTGCGCAGTGTTTCCAAAGATAAACGCTCTTGAAGCAGGCGTGGTCTCGGCTGCATATGCCACCGCAACGCTGCCCATCGAGAGCAAGATCAGAATACTTATGAATTTCTTCATCAGGCAATTATCTCCTGACGATCACTTGAATCACAAGCAGCGCTATAGATTGCGTGAATAATCCCTGGAATTCCGGCAAATATGAGGAACCATTGAGCTTTTTCTTGGCTAAGCAGAGGCAAAGTCGAGATTTGATTGAAAGCCAGGAAACTGATGCCCGTGGTCAATGCGCTCTCTATAAGAATGTTGCGTTTGGACTTTGCGAATAGCTTTGACTTGATCTCGTTGAAGCGCACAAGAAGCACCAAATATGGCGCGGTAAAAATTAGGGCAATGATTGCGGACTTCGCAGCAGATTGGGTCCAGATAAATGAGAAGCCAAATACAACTGCGAAAATAGCCAGAGCCATTCGAGGCGATGAGACCCGAGAAATAGTTATCTCTTCTACATGTGATTCATCTTTTAAGTGTTGATTTGTATCAGCATGCAGAATTGTTTCATCTAAAATTCCGCGAATAATCAGTGAAACAACCACTAAGGCAATCGCCAGAACTGAAACGTTCCGCATATCGCCAAAATTTATAAGCACGCTATTTAGGAGCTTCTGTCCCATATAGAAAACTGCGCCACCAACAAGGCTTGATCCGATGATTCCTAATAGTCTGAAGCCAAATGTTGGCTCGCCTTTTTCTTCATTATGAAAATCCTTCGCAATAGCGGTCTGCATTATCGAAGCGAAGAGAACCGGCAGCAACCAACTGATTCCAACTGAAATCATGATCAAAATATCTCGGAAACTTGAAATATTTCCGATTAACAATTGCGTCAGCCAGAATCCCAGAACTGCGGCAAATCCTGAATAGGCATCGAAGATTCCGATCATTGCAACTGCAATAAATACTGCTAATCCCGCACTACCAATCCCGCCAGCACGCTCGGTTTCATTTACCGCAATCACGCCAGCAAAGAACCCTGCAAAAGGAAGCCAACTATAAAGATTGTGTGAAAGTCGATGAACTAATTCGCCATCGCGGATTAGAAGAAATCGCAGAATTGAATTTGGCAGGCCATCAATCGCACGCACTCGGATGCGATACGGGGCGGATGAAATTCGCTTCAGAAAAGAGGCACCGACTTCCGCGAAGTGAACTGAATCTTCTGGGCCGGCTTGGGTAGAAATGAATGAAATTTGCGAATACTTACGGGCGCGAAGTGCAGAGACTATTGATGTCAGGAATACAAAAATGGTAATCACAAGTGCCAGATCAAGTGGCTGCTTTGTTATTTTGTATCCGGAAGATGCAATCAGGTTTACACCGGCAACCACATTGAATTCATTTACGTTATCAATGGCGACAATTGAATAGCCGCCGAGTGGCGTATCTTCTGGAATCACTAGTGAATAGACTGCGAATCCTTGAGGATTGAGTGAACTCTTCTTTAGCTCCAAACCAGAAATTCCATTACCCTGCAATTCAACGCGCCAGTTTTCTGATGCGGCCTGTCCCCCAAGAACTACTTCTTGAAGTTGTCCCCGCTCCCAGGTGAGAAATGGGATTTCGGCAACGCTTGCACTGATTGGTGAAACAATAAATAGAAGTGCGGCGAGTGCAAATATCTTCTTTACTCTATTTGCCATCGCTCAAGGCATCCTTAATCAACCAGATTCCAAAGACCACTGGCACCAAAATAAAGAGCATCCTGGGATTTAAAACTTTTCCGATAAATGGCAATTTAAAGACAACTACGCCACTGACGTCTTCAATCTTTGGCCGCTGGACATCGGGGGTTGGGTTGTTATCGCCCTTCATAAGAAATCCATTAACTGCGTCTCCGCCGATAATTCTGTGGGTAAATACTCCAACCTCTGTTCCATCAAATCTACGTCCGGTATATGCAGCAACATCACCAATCTTTGGGACTGAATGAGTTGTTGGATCAAGTAAGACAATATCTCCGGATCGAATTGATGGCGCCATCGAATCTGTTAAAACAACACGGGCTTTCACATATCCAGTCATTGAGAGAAGTGAGAAGGTAATTAAGACTGCACTTAGAACATATCCGACGGTTTTTATAAATCCAGATGCGCGTTTCTCCCAAACTTGATTTCCGGTCACAACGCGTTCTGGTGGCGCCTGCACAAACATTCGGGCCTTACTCGGAGTAATCTCAGTTGGCGTAATTAACACAGTTGCCTCGCCGGCAGGACTTGAGATTGTGAATAGGGTTTTGGAATCTGGGTTTACAGATTCGCCTTCGATCCAGATCTTGTTGTCAGGGGAATTTTCAAAAAGCTCTCTGCGCATCTATACCTACAGAGCCCGGTTAAGAAGTTGCGCCGGTATGTGGGGCTGTTTCTAAAGTAATTTTATAAACGTCTTTTGTATTAGCAAAGCTTGAAGCGAGATCGCCATCGAAGGTAATCTGAAAAGCCGTATCATCTGCTAGAAAATCAGTTGCAGTTGAAGTGTCATTTAGAAGTTCAACATCGGTGTATTGGCTTCCCATGGTTCGAACAGTCACAGAATCGCTCCAGTAAAAGCGTAATGCGGTGAAGGTGTCGTAGGTGCTACCGGAAGTTGCTGAATCTGATATACCCAAGGGGGCGTTGTCTGTGTTGTTAAATACCTTGATAATAAAATCTTTATTTACACAATCTTGGTCAACGTCCTCAAGAATTATCGAGTCAAGACCGAAGAATCCACCACCAGATTCGTTCTGGAATCCAGCATATGGAGTCACCGTGATATTAGTAGCGCCCTGACAATTTACAGTCTGGGTTACACCTTGTCCGTATTCAATGCCAGAGCCACCGGAATTTATAGCAATATTGGCACCAAAAGTTATTCCGAGGGTTAGGAGAGATCCATAGAAAGAATATGCGAAAAGGCGGCGTCCGCCGCGGGGCTGAACTTCTTCAAAATCTGGATCATCCGTATATTCAAAATACTCATCATCGTTCTCAGGTTTCGAGAACTTAATCAACTTCTTAAATTTTTTAATCGCCATGGCTTAACACCTCCTCGCGAAAACTAGATCGGGCCAACCTACATAATTTAATTGAAGCTACTTATTCACTAAATTTTTAAGGCTTTGAAAATGACTCTAGAAGTTAACCGTTTGGCTAACTTCTAGTGTCGGATTTTCGATCCTTATCGACTTAATGGGAGCTAATAAATTACTGGCTTTCTAGTGTCAGCTTGTAGACAGCACCTGATGTTGCTTGAGTTCCAGCAAAACCAAGTGACAGACGTGAGTCTGTCGCGCTTGCTGTCCATGAAGCAGTTGAAATTCCAGGGCTTGTTGTTGAAGCTGTTGTGAATGTGAATGTTGCTTGGCTGTAAGCAGTTGAAGTAACTGTTGCGATGTTTAGCGGAGTCGCACTTGTATCGCCATAAGCCTTCAGAGTAAATGTCTTACCCCAGCATGCGCTTGAAACATTTGAGAATGCAACTGTTGAAAAGTTAAAGCTTCCACCGTTTGCTGCGTTAACAAATGTTGCTGTTGGTGTTGATGTGATTGAATCATCACAAGCTGTTGTAAGTGCAACA
>JBILDT010000057.1:0-6431 GCA_044352485.1 Candidatus Nanopelagicaceae bacterium | reverse complement strand
AATCGATAATCTGGTTAACGGTCTGTTTAATTCCGATGTTAACCGTCTTATATCCATTATTGGAAAGAATAATGTCGACCAAGTTCTTACCGATATCGTGAACATCGCCCTTGACTGTTGCGAGTAGAATCGTTCCCTTACCCGCGTCCTCGCTCTTCTCCATATGTGGTTCTAGAAGTGCGACCGCCGTCTTCATCACTTCAGCAGATTGCAATACGAATGGCAATTGCATCTGGCCACTTCCAAATAGCTCGCCAACTGTTTTCATCCCGGAAAGCAAATGTTCGTTGATAATAACTAACGGTTTGATTCCGCTAGCCATAGCTTCTTGCAAGTCAGCTTCGAGGCCCACCTTCTCGCCATCGATAATTCTTCGTTCTAAGCGTTCAATTAGAGGAAGTGCGGCTAGTTCAGCGGCCCGAGAAATCTTGTTAGTTGTTGTCTCTACCCCATCAAACATATTTAAATAAATAGCTAATGGGTCGTAAGTGCAGTTTCCATCACTATCAAATGTGCGTCGGTCGTAGACTAAATCAAGAGCAACTTCGAGTTGTTTCGCATCAATTCGAGAAATCGGTGTGATCTTTGATGGATGCACAATTGCCGAGTCGAGCCCCATCTTTACCGCTTCGGCTAGAAAGACCGAGTTTAAGACTATACGAGCGGCGGGATTCAAGCCGAAAGAAACATTTGATACACCTAGAGTTGTCTGGACATCAGGATATTTTTTCTTCAATTCTGAAATTGCATTAAGAGTTTCAATTCCATCGCGTCTAGTTTCCTCCTGGCCAGTCGCAATTGGGAAGGTGAGGCAATCAATCAAAATGTCGCTTGTCAGCATGCCCCAATTTTTTGTCAAGTCCTCAATCAAACGAGAAGCGACAGAAACTTTCCACTCCTGGGTCCGCGCCTGGCCAGTTTCATCGATAGTCAATGCAACGACCGCTGCCCCATGTTCCTTAACCAAAGGCATAATTTTTGCAAATCTAGAAGTTGGACCATCGCCATCTTCATAATTGACCGAATTAATAATTGATCTACCACCTAAATGTTCAAGACCAGCTTTTAAGACGGCAGGTTCGGTTGAATCCAGAACGATTGGTAGCGTTGAACTTGTCGCAAGACGCGATGCAAGTTCGTGCATATCTGCGACACCATCTCGACCGACATAATCCACTGAAAGATCAAGCATGTGTGCGCCATCTCGAATTTGGTCACGCGCGATTTCAATACAGCTCTGCCAATCCTCTGCTAGCAGTGCATCTCGAAATGCACGAGAGCCATTTGCATTCGCCCGTTCTCCGATTGCCATGTATGCCTGATCCTGGCGAAATGGAACAAACTGATAGAGCGAAGATGCACCAATCTCTCGTGAAATTTTTCTGATTACCACATCGTGCTCTCCAATTTTATTTACGACAGCCGCCATATGAGCTGGTGTTGTGCCGCAACATCCACCAACGAGTGTTAACCCATAAGAACCTACAAAATTTTCCAGATACTCCGCTAACTCATCTGGTCCAAGTGGATAAGTTGCTCCGTTAGGTCCCAGTTGTGGAAGTCCAGCATTCGGCATTACTGAAATTCCTATCGTGCTGTTCTTAGCAAGAACGCGCAGGTGTTCACTCATTTCTGCTGGTCCAGTTGCGCAATTCAAACCGATTAAGTCGATGTTCAAAGGTTCAAGAGCATTTAAAGCTGCACCAATTTCTGATCCCAGCAACATGGTTCCCGTGGCTTCAACGGTAACTTGAGCAATAAGCACGATGTCCCGGTCGCATTCATCAATGGCTTTACGAGCACCGTTTATGGCAGCTTTTGCTTGAAGCAAGTCCTGTGTAGTTTCGATCAGAAGCGCATCTACCCCGCCGTCGAGTAAACCTTTTGACGCCGTGAAATAAGCATCCTTCAACTTCAAATAATCGGTATGCATTAAGGTCGGAAGTTTCGTTCCAGGGCCAAGAGAGCCCAGAACCCAGCGAGGCTTTTTAGCAGTTGTAAATTCATCCGCAACTTCTCGCGCTAATTTTCCGCCAGCGAAAGCTAGCTCATAAATTCGATCTTCAATTCCATATTCCGCCAAGTTGGCCCAATTTGCTCCAAAGGTATTTGTCTCAATCGCATCGACACCCACTTCTAAATACTTGCGATGCACAGACTTCACAAGCTCTGGCTTAGAAACATTAAGTATTTCGTTGCAACCTTCGTGGCCCTGAAAATCAGCTAGCGAAGGATTTGCCTCTTGAAGCATCGTCCCCATCGCCCCGTCAGCAATAATCACGCGCTCTGACATCGCGCTACGAAGAGATGACGAAATTTTCATTTGGGAGAAGGTTACCTTAGAGCGCTAAACCGAGCGCGTTATCTATGAATCTTGAGAGTTCGCCTATTGACCCACCACTTTTACCATTAAGAGAATCAGATGCCCATTTATCGAGTAATTCAAGTGCAAGCGGCGTATTTAAATCATCGGCAATACTCTGCGCAACTAGTTGTATGACCCCATCCGTAGGAGCACATTCGATGCGAGATAGAGCCGATCTCAATTTAGCAACGCGCTCTACAGATTTCCTTAGGGTTTCTTCGCTCCACATTCTTCCCTCTGAATATCTCTCTGAAAGGAGAGCATGGCGAAGTGTCATCGGATCGGTTCCCTGATTTAACAACTTCGATACAAAGACTAAGTTTCCTTTGCTCTTACTCATCTTCTCACCATCGAGACCGACCATTTCGGAATGGAGATAGGCATCAGCGAAGTCATTGTTTGTTAAAGCTTTAGCAAGAGCAGCACTCATAAAGTGATGTGGAAAAATTAGATCAGTTCCACCCCCTTGCAAATTAATCGTTCTGGATTTCACCAATCCCCTATCGAGATAATCGGGGCCAATTAGATTCTCCAGGGCAATCACCGAACACTCAATATGCCAACCTGGTCGTCCGAAACCAATTTTGGAGTTCCAACCTGGCTCGCCATCCTTATTAGCAATCCAAAGTATTGGATCGAGAGGATGCTCTTTCTCTGCTCGCTCCGGGTCGCCGCCACGCTCAGAGAATATTTTGAGAGCAGTTTCAATAGATACTGGAAGTTCCGATAGGTAAGGAGTAATTCGGAAGTAGATATTTCCAGATAGCTCATACGTGAATCCGTCATCCACTAACCGTTCTATTGCGAGAATAATCGAAGACATCGCCTCGGTAACAGCCACATAATTCCTCGGAGGTAGAACTCTCAGGCTTGTCATGTCATTTTCAAAGAGCGCTACTTGAGCATCGCCTAGCTCCGACCAAGATTGGTTGTCTCGTTTAGCTCGCTCGAACAATGGATCATCGATATCTGTGATGTTCTCAACAAAATCTACATTAATGCCTGCGAGGCGCAGATAACGATTAATTATGTCGAATGTCAGATATGTAGCTGCGTGCCCAAGGTGTGTTGCGTCGTATGGCGTAATTCCGCATACATACATTTTGAAATCTGAATTCTCTCGAAAATTTTCTAGAATTCCTGACGTCGTCTTCACTTTCAGCGCCGGCAAGTCACCATGCCATTTAGCTATTTCAATTTTAGGCCAATTACTCACTGCGTCATCATAGTTTAGAAGACCTTCTCAGTCCTCCCGCGTTATTCCTAAGCGATTCCTAATCGATTCTTAATAGGGCGGCCAGGGCACGGCAGGCCAGTTTGGATTTGGACTACTGAACCTACCAATCTGAAGGAGGTTTTTCGTTCGCTCAAAAATGGCATCAATCTCATCTTCGCTTAAATAGGTGGATAAATACTTGCGATCGATTTGCGAGAGTAAGTCATTCAATTGTTCCACTTCAGCGGGTTGCAGTAGCTTCTCCGCAAATTGCCAGACAACAGTGCGCAATTTATTCTCTCTGTGCAAGCTAACCCCGTGATCACATCCGAATATCCGATGCTCTGGTGTGATCAGGATATGACCAAACTTTCGATCTGCATTATTGATAACAATGTCAAAGAGCGCCAAATTCCTCATTTGGGAATCATCACTTTGAGCGATTGTGATTACATCTGCTTCTTCTGAGGTTTCAATCCACTTCTGAATTGCACCAGTGCCAAAAGGTCCTTCGCGCAGCACAGTCTTAGGAACTACCTTAAAATTTCCAATTTCGCTTATGTAGTAGGCAGCAACTTCACGGCTAGCAAGATTTCCATCCGGAAAGTCCCAGAGCGGCCGCTCACCAGCAATTGGCTTATAGATAACTTTGACCTTATCAGGCAGAGTGCAGAGTAAAGAAGCATTAGATGCATCTACCAATCGGCCGATAACTTCCAACTCTCCTGACTGAAAGATTTTATCTTCGGTATCCATTGGCCCTCGGACAGAGATGTCCCGTCGCATCAATTGGCAATCCACAGAAAGGACAGACCGGTCGACCCGACTGCAAAATACTTTCGGAGCGATTACAGAATCCTTTAACTTGGTTAAGCCGGATTGTTAAACGCAATAAATCTGGTGGATCCTCTACCCCGGCCAATTCATCATCGTTTGAGATCAACTCGGTGAATTCACCGTCAGCGATGGATTGAATTTCTATTGACACCCGCTGAGATTGCGGATCCCAAGATATGCCCATGACGCCCGCTCTGAAATCTTCATCAATGGGAAATTCCAAAGTGTCGTTGTCAACCGTGGCGGGTAGTGAAAGTTCATCTAAACTTGCCAACTTATTCCTGCGGACCTCGGTAATCAACTCCCGCAATCTTGCAGATAGAGCTGCCACTTGGCTTTTCTCGACCGCGACCGTTGTGGTTCCTGCTATAGAAGTTGCTTGCAGGAAGAAGGCTCGCTCACCTGGCGCTCCAATAGTTCCAACAATAAAGCGATTTGCATCTTCGTGTTCGTAAATGATGCGCTCACTCACGTGCTGCACCGCCGCCGCCGCCGAGATTCAGTTTGCCGCCACCGGAACCAGTGAACTTAAGTTCTTTTAAGTAACTGGTGTCGTTCAGAAAACGAAGACGTGCACCATCTTCTGTTAAATCAAGGACAGTTAAGGAGGCTGGATCGATGGACAAACTCTGAAAATTATCTAAGTTCAACCCTAGAAAGCCTGCAACTATCACCTTGATTACATCGCCGTGGGAACAGAGCAGAACGCTCTTTCCTGGTATCGAAAGGTTGGTCACGGCTTCCAAAGATCTGCTCTGCATTTCCAGAAAACTTTCACCGTTTGGAAATCGGACTAGGCTTGGACGATTTTGTATTGTTGTCCAAAGTTTATTCCGAGACAGAAGACTCAATTTTTTCCCTGACCAATCACCGTATTCCATTTCAATCAATCCATCAGAGAGCTGGATTTCCTTCTTAAGTTCGGCAGCCAAAGGTTCTAAGGTTTGAACGCATCTCGGGAGTGGGCTGCTATATATCTTTGCAAATTTTCTACCAGATAACTCTGTCGCAACTGCTTTAGCCTGCTTCTCGCCCACTGAAGATAAACTGACACCGAAGTCCCGGCCGGCTAGAACTGATTTAGCGTTTGCAGTGGAATGACCATGGCGAAGCAGATAAATAACCGCAGGTTTATCGGCTCGCATGAGGCCAAGGTTACCGATTATTCAGCAGCCGTCTTGCTAGGGTGGCATCATGGAGAAACGCATACTCGGTAATTCTGGGCTACGTGTTTCCCGATTAGGTCTCGGCACAATGACTTGGGGACGCGATACCGACGAACATGAAGCTGCCGACCAGTTAAAAACCTTCTTGGACGCTGGCGGAAATCTCATTGATACCGCGGCGATGTATGGAGATGGTGACAGCGAACGCGTAATAGGTGGCTTTATTGGAACTCTTGCAAAACGAGAAGATCTGGTAATCGCAACAAAGGCTGGCATATCTTTCACGGCAGGAGAACGAAGCGTAAATAACTCTAGAACAAATCTACTTAGCGACCTCGATAAATCGTTGTCGAGACTTGGCGTGGAATATGTCGATCTCTGGCAGATTCATACTTGGGATCCAATGGTTCCACTGGAGGAAACCCTCTCCGCAATCGACCAGGCGGTCTCTTCTGGTCGCGTGAGGTATGTAGGTGTCTCCAACTTCTCGGGATGGCAATTGGCTAGAGCAGCAACTCTTCAAAATCCACTCTTTGGAAAATCTCCTATCGTCTCCACACAAGTCGAATATTCCTTACTTAATCGCGGAATCGAAGCTGAAGTTATTCCTGCGAGTATCGAGATGAACATAGGAGTCTTGGCCTGGTCACCAATCGGCCGAGGGGTTTTAACAGGCAAGTATCGAAATGGTTCACCATCGGATTCACGTGGGGCAAGTCCACATTTCAGCGGTTTCATCGCACCATATTTGGATGAACGATCTCGCAAAATCGTGGATGCGGTCTGCGTTGCTAGTGAAGGCTTGGGTTATTCGCCGCTAGAAGTAGCGCTCTCCTGGGTTCGCGAA
>JBILDT010000056.1:0-6471 GCA_044352485.1 Candidatus Nanopelagicaceae bacterium | reverse complement strand
GCTTTCCTGTGAAATCTAAAGCGGAAGCTAATGAAGCAACGCCCGCTGATGCCGAAGTGGTAACAGCAATTTGATTTGCTGGCACATTGAAAAATTTTCCAAGTAAATTTCTAACATTTTCTTGGTGGCCAGCCCAGTCGCCCCAAGCGGAACCTTTGAGTTCTAGCGTCTTCAAATAAGTATCGAAACTACCTTTGACGCTATCTGAAATTGCGCCCTGAGAGCAGGAGTTCATGTAGGTGACGTAATCAAAGACTTTGAAATCTGAACGATATTTCGCAGCTAAATCAATAGCGGTGTTAACGGCCAAGGTATGTCCTCCGTAATTCATTAGGCCCAGCAAGATTGCCGGCTTTCTCCTTTAAATCTATGCGCACAGTCTCCAACACATAGCGAATAAAAACCAGAACTAAACTGAGTTTATTCAGTCTCACTGTAACCAGGGGCTGGCCTGCCATCTGGATAATAAGCAGCAGCGGGCGAACCTTGAGGACGAAATATTCCGAGCAACCAGAGATCTTCGCTACCGTTGTTAACAATCGAATGAAGCAATCTTGGGGTAATGCTAAATGTTGAGCCAGCTGAAATATCTTGGCTCTCGCCATCTACTGCAACACTGCCGGTTCCACTTACGATCTGGCAGATCTCATCATAAAGATGATAGTGATCTGGTGCACCTGATGGTGGAATAAAACCAATAAACATTGTTGCGGCGGCTGAACCCTTACTTGCATCAAATAGAACTTCAAATTCTCGACTTCCAGTGGCAGTGCCTTTATTACTAGCTCCCTGCTTTACATGACGTTGAAAAACTTCTGTCGGACTATTTTGCTTTCGAGCAAATGGACCGGTTACGGGAATGCTTACTTCAAGCGCCTTCAAATCATTTCCATTAGCCCAGAAGAAATTCTCGCCACTTCGGATATGCACTGCAGAACCAGCTTCGACCTTAACGCTGTTTTCATCATTGCTTCCAATAATTTCCAAACTTGCACTTCCGGATCTGACATAAATCAGAGTGTCACAGTCCTTGGAACCCTTTGGTGACGCATTGCCAGTCAGGTGGATTTCAGTTGCAGTCATTGGTTCTGCGAATGAACCAGATTTAATTAGATTGAAGCATTGCCCTTGGCCTCGCATAGTTATATCTTCTGACGCTAGAGTTGCCGCGTTAAATACTTTGCCTGGCTTCATAACTTGAAAGGTAGCGTAAAAATGAAAGTTTTTAAACATGCGAGTGCAATTTGGAATGGAACAGTTCCTGCGGGGACTGGATCAATGAAGCTGGGACGAGCAGGAGAAGTTCTGCCATTCTCACTTAAGTCACGAGTCGAAGATGTTCCAATGACCAATCCGGAAGAGCTAATCGGAGCAGCCCACGCCGGTTGTTTCTCAATGGCGCTCTCAAGTCTGATTGAAGAAGCCGGCAAAGTTCCTGGAACTGTTGAAACATCAGCAAAGGTAACTTTGGAACAGCGCGATGACGGTTTTTGGATTAGTGAAATTAATTTAATTACCAGAGGTTCTAACCAGGCTATGACAAATGATGAATTTGTCGCCTTGGCTGAGAAGGCAAAGACAACCTGTCCAGTTTCCAAACTCTATTCCTCAGCAACCATCACATTGGATGCTGCGCTGGCTTGATTAGCAGGAGAATTACTTGCGGGTAGGTGACGGTCGTCAAAAATGTTGCCTACCTCTCAGCCCAATTCAGGTATAGCACTTGTAGTGCTGTAAATAGCCGGTGATAAGGTGAACCAATGAGCCAAACCAGTGCAGGCGCCCGATTTCGTAAAGCCCTTACTGAAGAATCTCCGCTCCAAGTTATTGGAACCATAAATGCAAACCATGCACTGCTAGCAAAGCGCGCAGGCTTTAAAGCAATCTATCTTTCTGGTGGTGGTGTAGCTGCAGGTTCACTCGGTATTCCAGATTTAGGAATTACTGGCCTAGAAGATGTTTTAGTTGATGTTCGTCGAATAACAGATGTTTGCGATACCCCACTTCTAGTCGATATCGATACCGGATTTGGTGCATCAGCTTTCAACATTGCGCGCTCTGTTCGTTCAATAAATAAGGCCGGCGCTGCAGCAATCCATATCGAAGATCAAGTTGGTGCAAAACGTTGTGGCCACCGACCAAATAAAGAATTAGTAAGTAAAGATGAAATGGTAGATCGCATCAAAGCTGCTGTAGATGCCCGGGTAGATGATTCATTTGTAATTATGGCCCGAACAGATGCGCTCGCAGTTGAAGGAATTGATGCAGCGCTCGATCGTGCAAACGCCTATATCGAAGCCGGCGCAGATGCGCTATTCCCAGAGGCAATTACAGATCTGGCAACATATAAGAAATTTACCGATGTAATAAAAGTTCCAGTTCTTGCAAACATTACAGAATTTGGAATGACACCACTTTTCACAACTACTGAACTTGCAGGTGTTGGCGTGGGAATTGTGCTCTACCCACTATCAGCATTCCGTGCGATGAATAAAGCGGCAGAAAATGTTTATGAAACTGTTCGCAAAGATGGTTCGCAGAAAGCAGTTCTAGACACGATGCAGACTCGTGAAGAGCTTTATCAGAGAATTAATTATTATGAATACGAAGGTGCACTAGATAAGTTACTAGGTAATGGAGACGAAAAGAAATAATGAGCGATTCACCAAAAATTGAATTTAAGCCGAAGAAATCTGTTGCACTTTCTGGTGTTACAGCAGGATCCACCGCTCTCTGTTCAGTAGGAAAGAGTGGAAACGATCTTCATTACCGCGGTTATGACATTCTTGATTTAGCTGCAAAGTGCGAATTTGAAGAGGTCGCCTTTCTTTTAATTCACGGAAAATTGCCAAATAAGAGCGAGCTTGCTGCGTATAAAACAAAGTTAAAGTCACTTCGCGGGCTACCAAATACTGTAAAGAAAGTATTGGAAGCTCTTCCTAAAACCGCGCACCCAATGGATGTAATGCGCACCGGTGTTTCGGCGCTTGGCTGCGATGCCCCAGAATCTCTAGTTCATACTCCAGAAGAAGCCAAAGAAATCGCAGATCGCCTCGTCGCATCATTCGGATCAATGCTTCTTTATTGGTATCACTTTGCAAATAGTGGCAAGCAAATCGAAGTTGAAACCAATGACGACTCAGTCGGTGGACATTTCTTGCATATGTTGCACGGCAAAGCGCCAAGTGATGAATGGGTCAAGGCAATGCATGTCTCGCTTATTCTTTATGCCGAGCACGAATTCAATGCTTCAACCTTTACCGGACGCGTAATTGCTGGAACTGGCTCCGATATCTTTGCTGCAATTACCGGCGCAATTGGTGCACTTCGTGGACCAAAGCATGGTGGCGCTAATGAAGTAGCACTTGAAATTCAAGAGCGATATTCAAACCCAGATGAGGCCGAGAAAGATATTCGGGCCCGAGTAGAACGAAAAGAAGTTGTAATTGGTTTCGGTCACCCGGTTTATACAATCTCAGATCCGCGAAATGTAGTTATCAAGTCTGTTGCACATGGACTAAGCACGACTGCTGGAGATTTAAAACTTTATGACATTGCAGAACGAATCGAATCTGTTATGTGGGATGCTAAAAAGATGTTTCCAAATCTTGATTGGTTCTCGGCGGTTGCCTATCAGACGATGGGAATTCCAACAGCTTTCTTTACTCCAATATTCGTGATAGCTCGCACAACTGGTTGGTCAGCACATGTGATCGAACAACGAATCGACAACAAAATTATTCGCCCAAGTGCGGATTACACGGGCCCAGAAGATCTGGAATTCGTGCCAATAGAGAAAAGATAGGGTCATACGTGTCATCAAATATCACAAAGGTAAAACAAGAATTCGATAAAGAAATAATTGACATCGTTGATTACGTTGAGAATTACGAGATTAAATCCGAAGTTGCTTATGAAACCGCATGGAATTGCCTACTAGACACTCTGGGCTGTGGACTTGAAGCACTTGAATATGATGAATGTAAGAAATTACTTGGACCGCTAGTTTCAGGAACAACTGTTACAAACGGAGTTCGAGTTCCAGGAACCAACTACGAATTAGATCCAGTTCAAGGCGCATTCAATATTGGCGCAATGATTCGTTGGTTAGATTTCAATGACACTTGGCTAGCAGCTGAATGGGGCCACCCTTCAGATAACTTAGGTGGAATTCTTGCTACTGCTGATTGGCTCTCTCGTGCTGCAGTTGCAGCTGGCCGACCACCGCTAAAAGTTCATGATGTTTTAACTGCGATGATTAAAGCCCACGAAATTCAAGGTTGTATCGCACTCGAAAACTCATTTAATAAAGTTGGGCTCGATCACGTAATTCTTGTGAAAGTCGCATCAACAGCTGTTGTTGCAAAGATGCTTGGTTTAACTCGCGAGCAGACTTTAAATGCGGTCTCACTTGCGTGGGTAGATGGTCAAGCACTGCGCACCTACCGCCATTTTCCAAATGCTGGCTCTCGTAAATCATGGGCAGCGGGCGATGCGACATCACGCGCAGTTCGACTTGCTCTGATTGCACAGACCGGTGAGATGGGATATCCGTCAGTTCTAACTGCAAAGGTCTGGGGATTCTACGACTCACTTTTCCGTGGAAATTCATTTAAGTTTCAACGCGCATATGGTTCATATGTAATGGAGAACATTCTCTTCAAGATTTCATTCCCTGCCGAGTTCCACTCACAAACTGCAGTTGAAGCAGCAATGACAATTAACGGTCTTATGAAAGCAGCTGGAAAGACTGCTGCTGACATTGCGAGTGTAAAAATTAGAACTCATGAAGCTTGTATTCGGATCATTGATAAGAAAGGTCCGCTCGGAAATCCAGCAGATCGCGATCACTGTATTCAGTATATGGTCGCTGTTCCGCTTATCTTTGGTCGCCTGACTGCACGTGATTACGAAGATGACATTGCATCAGATCCAGCAATTGATGCGCTCCGTGAAAAAATTGTTTGTGTTGAAGATCCGGCATTTACTGTTGATTATCATGATCCAAGTAAGCGTTCAATTGCGAATGCGTTGACCGTTGAGTTCAAAGATGGAAGCAAGTTCGATGAGATAGTTGTCGAATATCCAATCGGACATGCTCGCCGCAGAACTGATGGAATTCCGCTACTTATCGAAAAATTCAAGATTAACTTGGCTCGGATTTTTAGCGCAGATCAACAAAAGAGAATTCTTGATGTTTCTATGGACTATAAGAAGTTATCTCAAATGGCCGTTAATGAATACGTTGATCTATACGTAAATAAAGAGTACAAAGCTTAGAAATATAAGTAATTACTTCTTCTTTTTTACTTCCGCCTTGCCCGCAACACTATGAAAGTAGTTAAGGGCAGGGATGGCAAGTAAGTCGTGAACTTTAAAGAAGCTATCCATTGCTGCAAAGCCGGGCCAATTCTTGGGTAAATATTCCTTAGGAAGTCCCGGGTCAAAGTAAGGAACATGTCGCCAATTCGTTAAAACCTTTGTGTAATCAATAAATGCTTCTAGTGGATCAGGTTTTGAAATCTTCTTGGTAAACCACTTTTTCATAACTGGTCGCGCAGTTGTGCTAAATGATTTATATAAAGAGCTGATTCCATCTAAATCCCACCACTGACTTACTGCATTTGGTGTTGGCTGAAACGCTAAGTGGTGTGCTGAGAAAATGCTCATGTATTTTTCAATGTTCAATACTTTGGCAAGTGCCGTAACATCAGCGGTTAATTGGCGCGGTGCGATCCAAAGCCCACCAGTGACCTGAGCAAATCCCACACGAATTAACCTTGATCGCAATTGATATCTAAGCGCTCGATTCTTCTCCGGAATCGAAAATGCAACTAGCACCCAACCTTCATCGCGTGGGGCCTCGCGTCTTTCGAGAACACGTGAATCACCAAGCTCGAAAGTTTTTCTAGCTTCAGCACTTAGAGCGTATCCCTGAATTCCATTCTGAGATTTAGAAATTAGAATCCCACGGCGCTTAAATCGCGAGAGTGCGCTTCGAACCGATGCTTCATCAACATCTAATTCGGCGCAGAGGCTAACGATTGCACTTGAAGAGAGCCAGCCACCAAGAGAGCGGCTATATGCGCCATAAATTGTGATGATTAAAGATTGCGGCCGATTTGCACGGTCAATTAAATCTTTCGCTTCACCTGCAAATATGCTTACCACGGCGGTAATGTTAGTGGGGTAATTTGAATAAAGTAGCGCTTTAGAGAGGTAATAAATGGCCGGTGCATCTATCGAGATAAAGAGATTCCTTGAGTGGGCTGAAACCGATGCCGCTGGTCATCAACATTATTCGAGCGCATTTCGCTGGGTAGAAGAGTGCGAAGCAGCGCTTTATCGCAGTGTTGGATTACCTTCGACTCTCTTCGGTCAAATTCCAAGAGTTAAAGTCAATATGGAATATAAGCGTCGGATTTTTTTCGGCGAAGAGATTACAACTCGCCTTGAAGTCGTCAGAATTGG
>JBILDT010000055.1:0-6508 GCA_044352485.1 Candidatus Nanopelagicaceae bacterium | reverse complement strand
TCTGGTCCAGGCAATTGGTGATCTGCAAGCCGCAAACCGTGAAGCTGCAAAGGCCGAGCGCGAAGCTCGTCGCGCAGAACGCGATGCCCGCCGCAAAGGTGGAAATAAGAATTCAAACAATAATTCCAATAATTCTAATAATTCCAGTGGTAACAACAATCAGAACGATTCTGATGATGGCGAAAACCAGGGCTCAAATCCAAATGATGCTTCTGATGCCGATGTGAACAAGAAGGAATGGACCGGCGGCGGAAGTAACCGTAATGATCGAAATGATCGTCACAACAATCGTCGTGACCGCGGAGATCGCAACAACCGATTCCGAGATCGTGGAAATCGCGAAGAGCGCGAAATCGTTATTTCTGAAGATGATGTCTTGCTACCAGTTGGTGGACTGCTAGACATCCTAGAAAATTATGCATTTATCCGCACCGGTGGTTATTTAGCTAGCCCAAATGATGTATATGTTTCATTGCAACAAGTTCGTCGTTATGGCCTACGTAAGG
Source organism: Candidatus Nanopelagicaceae bacterium (assembly GCA_044352485.1). Lineage (GTDB taxonomy): Bacteria > Actinomycetota > Actinomycetes > Nanopelagicales > Nanopelagicaceae > AAA044-D11. The sequence goes on along the minus strand of JBILDT010000055.1, from coordinate 6,002 downwards.
GCGATGTAATTACTGGTTCAGTTCGCCAACCTCATGAAGGTGAGCGCAAAGAGAAGTTCAACGCACTCGTTCGAGTTGAAACTGTTAACGGCGCCGACCCAGAGAGTTCAAAAGCGCGAATTGAATTCGCAAAGCTAGTTCCACTTTACCCGCAGGAACGTCTGCGCTTAGAGACTGAACCAAACATTTTAACTACTCGCGTAATCGATTTGATTTCACCAATTGGTAAGGGCCAACGTGGACTTATTGTTTCGCCACCAAAAGCTGGTAAGACAATGGTTCTGCAATCAATTGCAAATGCAATTACAACTAACAATCCAGAGTGTCACTTGATGGTTGTTCTAGTTGATGAACGTCCAGAAGAAGTTACTGATATGCAACGTTCAATCAAGGGTGAAGTTATTGCTTCAACTTTCGATCGTCCGGCCGATGACCACACTTCAGTTGCCGAACTTGCTATCGAACGCGCAAAGCGTCTGGTAGAACTTGGCCACGATGTTGTTGTTCTTCTAGATTCAATTACTCGCCTTGGTCGTGCTTACAACATTGCAGCACCAGCATCTGGACGTATCTTGTCCGGTGGTGTTGATTCTGCAGCGCTATACCCACCTAAGAAATTCTTCGGTGCCGCGCGTAACGTTGAAAATGGTGGCTCACTAACAATTCTTGCTACTGCACTTGTTGATACTGGTTCAAAGATGGATGAAGTTATCTTCGAAGAGTTCAAGGGAACCGGAAACATGGAACTTATCTTGAACCGTAAATTTGCAGATAAGCGCATCTTCCCAGCGGTTGATGTTGTTGCATCCGGAACTCGTAAAGAAGAAATTCTGATGGGAACTGAAGAGCTAAATATTGTCTGGCGTCTGCGTCGAGTGCTTCATGCCCTCGAACCACAACAAGCTCTCGAACTACTTCTTGAGAAGATGAAGGGCACTAAGTCGAATGTGGAGTTCTTGATGCAAATCCAGAAGACCACAACTTCTGAAGGTGGCACTTCAGCGAACGGCAGCTGAACCTAAAATTCAGATAATTTCTCAATAATGGCCCAATCGGGCTATCCTTCAACCTCGCACTGGTTCACGGTTCAACACCGATCCAGTCAAACCTAGGAGATAAGAAATGAAGAACGAGATTCATCCAAATTATGTAGAGACCACAGTTACTTGTGGTTGCGGTGAAGTATTCACAACCCGCAGCACAAAAGAGTCAGGTTCAATCTACGTTGAAGTTTGTTCAGTTTGCCATCCGTTCTATACCGGAAAGCAACGAATTCTCGATACTGGTGGCCGCGTAGCCAAGTTCGAAAAGCGTTTCGGAGCATCAACAACTAACTAGCTTTCTTAAGAGACCGCAGTGTGTTCACTAAATGTGAATACGTGCGGTCTTTTTTATTTCTTAGATAACGAACCGCAATAAAATTAGTTAAACGAACTGGAGGAAGTGCAAATGGCAGCAGATACAACACCTGACCGCTTCGCATCCGTCCATGCCCTTTTAGCGGAATATGATGTTTTAGAGAGAGAGATGGCCGATCCATCAATTCACGCAGATCAAGGTAAAGCGCGACAACTTGGAAAACGTTATGCCGCACTTGGACCAATCATCGCGGGCTATCGCGCTTGGAAATCTGCGACTGAAGATTTAGCAGCAGGTAAAGAGATGGCGGCAGATGATGTTGATTTCGCAGCAGAGATTCCTGCGCTAGAAGCAAAGTTACAAGAAACTGAAACCGCACTTGAAGAATTGTTATTGCCGCGTGATCCTAATGATGATCGTGATGTAATTCTTGAAATCAAAGCTGGGGCTGGTGGCGATGAGTCAGCGCTCTTTGCCGGAGATTTACTACGTATGTATCAAAGATTTGCTGAGCGTCAAGGCTGGAAGACTGAAATTATTGATTATGCCGATTCTGAAATGGGCGGTTATAAAGAAATTTCGATGGCAGTTAAATCCAAAGGAATTGCCGAACCAGGTAAGTCACCCTATGCAAAGTTAAAGTTCGAAGGTGGCGTGCACCGAGTCCAACGGGTTCCAGAAACTGAATCGCAAGGTCGCATTCACACATCTGCCGCAGGTGTTCTGATTTTGGCCGAAGCTGATGAAGTTGATATCGAAATTCGCCAACAAGATTTACGTATCGATGTTTATCGCTCATCCGGGCCTGGTGGTCAATCAGTTAATACAACAGATTCTGCGGTTCGGATCACTCATATTCCAACTGGTGTTGTTGTTTCGTGCCAGAACGAAAAATCTCAGCTACAAAATAAAGAATCTGCAATGCGAATTTTGCGCGCCAGATTGTTGGCACATGCCCAAGAGCAAGCAGATGCCCAGGCAATGGCCGAACGTAAATCTCAAGTCCGAACCGTTGACAGATCAGAGCGAATTCGCACATACAACTTTCCGGAGAATCGCTTGAGCGATCACCGGGTTAATTTCAAATCAAATAACTTAGATGCAGTATTGAATGGCGATTTAGATTCGGTAATTGAAGCGCTGCTTGAAGCAGATAAGACTGCGAAATTGGCATCAGGTGAGCGTTAAAGATTTATTGAAGTTGGGTAAAGACCAACTTGCAACAAAAAATATCGCACCTGTCGAGGCTGAGCTTCTCCTTGCACATGCTCTTGGTATTAATCGCATGGAACTTCACGGGCGGGTAATCGAGTTAAGTTCTGAACAAACTGCCGAGACTATCGAACTTTACAATCAAGCAATTGCCGAGCGCCTTACCGGTAAACCAACTCAATACATTGTTGGCACCGCACCATTTAGATATTTGGAATACGAAGTTGGTCCAGGTGTTTTGATTCCAAGACCAGAGACTGAAAGCTTGGTAGATGAAGTTCTGCACCAGTTAAATACCTTTGCAGACCCAGTTAGTTTGGTCGATCTTGGTTCTGGCACTGGTGCAATTGCAATATCAATAGCTTCTGAAACTGCGGGCAAGAAAGTGGTTCATGTTATCGCGGTAGAAAAATCCGAAGAAGCGATAGTTTGGTTGCAGAAAAATATTGCAAAGCATGATGTAAACGTTCGAGTAGTTAGCGACGATGTCGCTACAGCGCTTGAAGGGATTAAGTGCGATGTTGTTGTTGCAAATCCGCCATATCTTCCAGATGGCGCTCAGATTCCCCAAGAGCTAAATTTTGAACCAACCCAAGCTTTATTTGGGGGACCAGCAAATGGGATGGCGGCGCCACTCGAATTTATTGCAGCAGCAACCAGGTTATTGAAACCGGGAGGGCTATTTGCCATCGAGCATAATGAATTACAAGGCCCACTAATTGCCACTGCATTAGCCGAAGATTTCGAAAGCGTTGCGCTGCATCGAGACTTAACTGACCGGCCTCGATTTACAACTGCGCGCCGTAGATTCTAGAGAGGCATTACTCTTTACCAATGACTGCAGCGACATTCCAGGCCATTGATCCAACCACCGGTTTCGCGTTCGGTGATCAGATTACCGAGATGTCGGCATCAGATGTGTCAGGTTTAATTTCGAAAGCGGTTGCTACTAAAGCTGCTTTTGCTGCAACAACTCCTAAAGAACGAGCAGCAGCGCTTCGAGCAATTGGCGAAGCAATTGAAGCCGCTCGCGAAAAATTAATCCAAATTACAATGCAAGAAACTGCGCTACCAAATGGCCGTTTAACTGGTGAACTTTCGAGAACAGTCTTTCAACTAGAGCAATTTGCAAAGTTGGTTGAATCTGGCGCACATTATCAAGCGATTATTGATCGCCCTGATGCAAATTGGGTCCCTGCTCCACGTCCAGATATCCGTAAAGCAAATCAGGCTTTGGGTGTTGCTGGAATATTTGCAGCAAGTAACTTCCCATTTGCCTTCTCAGTTATTGGTGGCGACAGCGCATCAGCGTTGGCAGCAGGTTGCCCAGTTGTTGTTAAAGCACATCCATCACATCCAAATACTTGCCGTGCAATGCATGCCGCAGTTGTTGCAGGTTTAAAGAAGGTTGGACTTTCACCAGACATCTTCGCTTTAGTTGAAGGCACAAACCCAGAAATAACTCATTGGATTGCAAACCACCCAGATATCACGGCAATCGGTTTTACCGGATCCGGAAAAGTAGGAAAAATTCTTATGGACATTTGCGCAAAGCGCGAAGTTCCAATTCCAGTTTATGCCGAGATGGGTAGTTTGAACCCAGTATTTTTCTCACCAAAGGTTCTTGCTGAAAAGGCAGTTGATTTAGCAAAGGCTGCAATTGATTCGGCAACTCTAGGTTCGGGGCAGTTCTGCACAAAGCCAGGAATTTTAATTGTTCCAACTGGCACCGAAGGCGATGCATTTATTGCAGAAATTGAAAATTACTTGGCAACAATCGCAGTGGCACCGCTATTGAATAAGGGAATTGCAGATCGATTTACTTCAGCAATTGCTGAACTTGCAAAGAATTCCTCACTAAAAACATTTGCGGGCAAAGCTACTGAAGGTGGATTTGGTGTTACTCCTACAGTTTTCATCGTGGATTGGGCAGATGCCTTCAAGAATAAGGAGTTATTAGAAGAGCACTTTGGCCCCACAACCGTAATCATTCGCGCAGATTTCGCTAAGTTCTTAGATGTAGCCGGCAAGCTCGAGGGCCAGCTAACTGCAAGCCTTCATGTCACTGCCGGTGAAGATGTAGCAAAACTAGTTGGTGCTTTAAGTCAGATTGCTGGCCGCGTAATCATGAATGGCTTCCCAACCGCAGTTGCTGTTACTGCTGCAATGCAACATGGTGGACAGTTCCCATCTTCATCAAGTCACACAACATCAGTTGGGCTAGATTCAATTTATCGATTCATGCGCCCAGTTGCTTACCAGAACTTCAATGATGATTTACTTCCTCCAGCGTTGCAAGAATCGAATCCACTAGGAATTAATAGGGTGATCAATGGCTGATTTAACTAAAGCAATCGCTGCGGCAACTAGCGCGATTAATACTGAAATTTCTGCGCTAACCAACTTTGCGCAATCACTTGAAGCAAATCTAAAACCAGCCCTTGAGATAATTATTGAATCAATTTCTGGAACAAATGGCCATGTTGTCGTCACCGGTCTTGGAAAGTCCGGACTTGTTGGTGCGAAGATTGCAGCAACACTTTCTAGCACCGGAACTCCATCCTTCTTCTTGCATAGCGCAGATGCACTTCATGGTGATTCTGGCGCCCTGACTCCTGGCGATGTATTAATTGCAATTTCAAACTCTGGTGAAACTAATGAAGTAAATGCATTTGCAGCAATGGCAAAGGGCTGGGGAAATCAAGTTATTGCAATAACTAAGAACGCAAATTCAACGCTTGCAAAGAGTGCAAATGCCGCAATCAACATCGCTTTCGATAAGGAAGCAGATCCGCTAAATCTGGCACCAACAACTTCAACGACACTGACTATTGCAGCCGGAGATGCACTTGCATCGGCACTGATGGCGCATCGCGGATTTACTGCACAAGATTTTGGAAAGCGTCACCCTGGTGGAGCACTTGGTAAGGCAACAAATAAGTGAAACCGAAGGTCACAACGCTCGGAAGTTTCATGATGGATTTGGTGGCCTACACACCAAGACGACCAAAGAGTGGCGAAACACTTCGTGGCGAAAGTTTTTCAATCGCACTTGGTGGCAAGGGATTTAATCAAGCAATTGCTGCCGGCCGTGCAGGTGCACAAAGTGCAATGCTTGGAAATCTTGGAACCGATGGCTTTGGTGATGATTTTATGAAGGCTTTTGTTGCCGAAGGTGTTAACTCGGCAGATATCGAACGAAGTGCTGAACTCGGAACCGGTGTTGGTCATATCTCGGTCCAAACTACTGATGGCGATAATTCAATCATCATCATCCCGCAATCAAATGATTTGGGCGATGCGCAATATATTTCGCGCCATTCAAAGACGATTATTGAATCCGATATTTTGCTGCTGCAGTTAGAACTTCCAATTTCTGGAAATTTAGCAGCTGCAAAGTTGGCGAAAGAAAACAGCGTCACTGTTGTTTT
>JBILDT010000006.1:0-21448 GCA_044352485.1 Candidatus Nanopelagicaceae bacterium | reverse complement strand
TCAAGCAAGGACCTCTTGAATCACTTATGAGTGATGTAACTAGATCTCGCTAGCGTTTATCCTTTGCCACAACTGAAATGATCTATCCCATTAATTATTTGGGGGCAAAAATCTGGTTTAAGTTCATCAAATGATCTGCTGGTCGCGGTTGTTGGAAATCAGATTTTTGCCTCCGAAGATGGGGGAGAGAGCTTTAAGTAGCAGATAGCGGAGCAGGCTTAATTTTTAGCGCTTACTCCACTCCAAGGTTTAGCTGTGACCCGAATTACGCAACGCTTTTGTTGCGTAATTCCTTCAAAAGTTCTAGAGTTTTGGGAGTAAATAAAGAGCGATTTAATCCAGAGAGAGCAGCTAAATGAATCCCAAGCATCGAATCGGGCTAGTGCTCGGCGCCGCAGTAATCTCAATTTCAACTTTGACTGGCTGCTCATCGGGTTCTGAACAGGCAAATGATGTCTCTGAAATTACTGTTTATTCCGGCCGTGCCGAAGAGTTCATTGCACCGTTCTTTGCTGAATGGGAAGCGAAGTCAGGTATCAAACTCAACATTCGTTATGGCGATTCTGCAGAACTAGCAGCTCAAATTTTAGAAGAGGGCGAGAATTCACCAGCGGATTTGTTCTTATCTCAAGATGCAGGTTCGTTAGGAGCAGTTTCTAGTGAAGGTCTCTTCACAAAACTAACTTCGAATGTTGCTTCAGAAATACCTGCCAAATACCTAGCAGCGAATCGAAATTGGGTTGGAGTTACAGGCCGCGCGCGGGTATTTGCCTACGCACCAGATCGCGTAAAGACCCTTCCGCTATCAGTTGCAGATTTAACAAAGCCTGCTTACAAGGGTCAAGTAGGAATTGCACCTACTAATTCATCATTCCAAGCTTTCGTCGCGGCGCTTGTTGAGAACAAAGGCCAAGAATTTACAAAGTCATGGCTTAAAGGCTTGCAAGATAATGGCGTAAAGATTTACGCAAAGAACAGTGCAATCGTGGAAGCGATTGATAAGGGTGAAATTTCACTTGGCTTGGTAAATCACTATTACATCTGGGAAGTGAGCGAGGCCCTTGGTCGCGACATAAATGTTAAGAATGGATTCTTTGCTGCTGGCGATCTTGGAAACTTGATCAATGTGTCAGGAGCAGGTGTCCTGGTTTCTAGTAAGAAACAATCAGCTGCCGAAGAACTCATCAATTTCTTAACTTCTGCGGCTACTCAGAATCAGTTTGTCGAGAAGACACATGAATATTCATTACTGGAAGGTGCTAAGCAACCCGAAGGACTTCCGGCACTTCAGGAAATTGGCTCACCAACCGTCGATCTTGATTCCCTAAAAAATATTTTAATTACCCAGAATATTTTAATTGAGGTTGGCTTGCTCTAATAATGCAAACCACTTATTCCCGCCGCACGCACTCCTCTATATCTGCTTTATCGAAGAGTGCGCGTAATCAGAGTGCCTCAAAGCTGGCGCTTCGTAGTGCAGTCGGAATAGTTTTGTTCTTATCGACAGTCCCAATGATTTACCTGTTTATAAGGGCGGCACAGAAGCCATTTGGCCAATCCGTTGAACTTCTATTCCGGGAGAAAACCTTAAGAGTTCTGGGCACAACAGCGATATTGGTTTTAGCCGTAGTTGTCCTGACCCTTCTTATTGGCGTTACCTTAGCTAGCGCCCTTCATTTTATTCAGCTTCCATTTCGTTCGATACTCATCATTCCGACAGTTTTACCTTTAGCTATTCCATCTTACGTATTTACATATACCTGGATTGCCTTCATTCCTGGTTTTAGTGGAACCTATGCCGCAATTTTTATTCTCACACTATCCACGTTGCCATATGTCATTCTGGCGACTCTGGCTGGGTTGCGCTCTGTTGATGAATCGCAAATTGAAGTTGCTCGATCATTAGGTTTAACAAATACCGAGATTTTTTTCCGCGTTGTGTTGCCTCAAATTAAAGGTCATATCAGTGCAGGTGTCTTGCTAACAGCGCTTTACACATTGAGTGATTTTGGTGCAGTTTCACTTCTCAATGTCGAATCCTTGACTGTGACTATTCAAAATCTATATCGCGCTTCATATGATCGAGGAGCAGCCGCGGTAATCGCTCTGGTTTTGATTGCATTCTCAACTCTCGTAGTAATCATCGATGATCGGGTTAAGAATCGAGCCAAAGAGGGCGAAGCAGTTAAGGCACCGACATCAAAACAGGTCCTTATTGAAAGTAAAGGCACTCGTTTCTTTACCCTGCTTCTATTTGCAGCACTTTTCATTCTTTCAATCGTGATTCCCTTCATTGTATTAATCACCAGGTTTCTAGATAACCGTGTTGCTATCAATTGGCCAGATCTATTGTCTGCCTCTCTTTCAACACTTTTAGTTGCAGCTATAGGTGCGATGATTGCGCTAGTTCTCGCAGCGCCATTAGGAATACTTCTATCTGGTCGGTCAGATAAATTCACGAGATTTGCACAGCGAATAATTACCGTTGGACACGGACTTCCCGGAGTCGTCGTTGGATTAGCACTTGTTTCCGTCGGCTCGAAATTGGGAGCGATTTACCAGACGATATTTTTCTTGGGTTTTGCATACGCTCTACTCTTTTTAGCAAAACTAGTAGCAAGTATTAATGCCTCACTTGCAAGAGTGCCAAATGGTGTCAAAGATGTTGCGACCAGTTTGGGTGCAAATCCTTGGGCAGTTATCAAAAAAGTTGTGGCACCGATTGCGGCGCCGGGAATTAGCCTTGGAACTATCCTGGTACTTCTAACGGCCATGAAAGAACTTCCAGTTACTTTGATGCTGCGTCCAACAGGCTTTGAGACTTTGGCTACAGAGATTTGGAGCTCGGCAGCAATCAACAGATTTAACGAGGCTGCACCTTATGCATTAATCTTGGTCTTGATTGCAGCTCTACCAACTTTTTTAATTAGTCGCCCAGATAAGGCTGATCGAATGTTCGCCAACGAGAGTATGGGGAGTGAAAAATGAGTTCACTTGAAATATCTCACCTAAGCGTCTCATTTGGTGAAAAGGTTATTCTCAACGATTTATCTTTCTCACTTAAAGAGGGGCAGATTGCAGCTCTCTTGGGCCCATCTGGCTGCGGCAAGACAACAATGTTGCGCAGCATTGCAGGACTAATTAAACCTACTTCGGGAACCATCCGAATCGGCAAGCAACTTGTTTCACTCTCATCACTTGTTATGCCATCTCATAAGAGAAAGATTGGCTATGTTCCCCAAGATGGTGCGCTCTTTCCTCATTTGAATGTCGCCGAGAACATTGCATTTGGTTTAGATAAAACCTTACTTACTAAAGACCAGATAAACCAGACGGTCAAAGACATGCTTCAGCTCATCGAGTTGCAAGGCTTTGAAAAACGTATGCCAAGCGAACTTTCAGGTGGTCAACAAACCCGCGTTGCCCTTGCTCGTGCACTCTCAATAAAACCCGCAATTGTGCTGCTTGATGAACCTTTCTCTGCGCTCGATGCCGAACTCCGAGGCGATCTTCGTTCGCAGGTTATTGAACTTTTACGTTCTCGTAACACCACAGCGATATTGGTAACTCATGATCGGGAAGAGGCACTTGTCTCAGCCGATGTAGTTGCACTTATGCGCGAGGGAAGAATTATTCAAGAAGGTTCGCCAGAAGATGTTTACTCGCTTCCTATTTCACCAACCATTGCTGCAAGCACTGGCGAGGCCTTACTTCTCGAAGCGGCGCGATCTGATGATGGTTCCATTAGTTATCTATTCAACAATTTATTGCCACTTGAAACTTCAAAAACTAATGGTCAAGTAGTTATCAGACCAGAGGAGATTAAGATTTCCAGAAACTCTTCATCTAATTCAGCAACAGGAAAAATTGCGAAGATTAACTACTATGGGCATGATGCAATGATTACAGTGAAAGTAAAAAGCCAAAGTGTAATTGTCCGAATTCCAGGACCATTTGATTTTCAGGTTGGTGAAGAAGTTTCATTGGAACACACAGGTCCGATGAGATTTTTCCCCTCAAATTGATTTAATCTTCATTGCGCCGATATGTAAGACAAGGTAAGATTTAGCCATGCGCAGAATTCGACAGTCATTGCGCGAATTCCTAAAAAATGAATCAACAAGCGGCATCCTGATATTGATTTTCGCCGCACTTGGATTGCTTGTTGCAAATTCTCCATTAAGTGAGACTTATTTCGACTTATTGAAGTTGGATTTTTCAGTGGGTTCTGGTTTTTTACTAGTAAATTTAACAATTCAAAAGTTTGTTAATTATGGCTTAATGACGCTTTTCTTCTTTGTAGTTGGTTTAGAAATTAAGCGAGAGCTGACGACCGGGCACCTAGCCTCATTTAAAAAAGCTTTGATGCCACTCTTGGCAGCACTTGGTGGAATTGCCGTACCAGCCTTGATCTATCTTGCTATTGCCGGCCGAGAGGCTCCCGGAGGTTGGGGAGTGCCGGTCGCAACAGATATAGCTCTAGCCGTTGGTTTGCTTGCGATGCTTGGTTCGATGGTCCCTGATTCCTTAAGATCCTTCTTACTAGGTGTTGCCGTAATTGATGACATAGTTGCAATTCTTATAGTGGCATTTGTTTATTCCAGCGGCATCAAATTCTCCTGGCTTGGGATGGGGCTGCTTGTAGTGCTTGCAGTTCTTTTAATCCAAAAGCTAAATGTTTCATCGGTAAGTGCCTATTTAATCTTGGGAATTTTCCTCTGGTTCGCTCTTTACAAGACTGGCGTCCATCCAACTCTTGCGGGAGTGATTCTTGGATTATTGACACCAGAAATCCCAAAGAAATTTAAGAAAGTTTCTGCTGTCGAATCAAACCCACCAACGGTGATTGAGTGGCTAGAGCACAAACTGCATCCATATAGCGCATTTTTCTGTGTGCCAATCTTTGCCTTCGCTAATACCGGAGTTGTCGTGAACTCTGAATCTTTGAGCCAAGCAAGCAAATCTGTAATTGCCTGGGGCATATTTTTTGGCCTGGTTGCTGGAAAACCAATTGGAATCTTGGCAACAACTGTTGCTGCTGCAAAGTTTAAGGTTGCTGATTTCCCCAAGGGCGCCAGCAAATCGCTCCTTGCGGCTACTGGAAGCACAGCAGGTATTGGATTTACCGTCGCCATCTTTATAGCTCAATTAGCATTTAAAGATCCACAGGTGCAAGAGCTGGCGATAATCGCTGTTATTTTCGCATCAGTTGTTAGCGCTGTTATTTCAGTCTTACTTTTCCGAATTTTCTCGCGGCAGAAGTAGTTGACCTAAGCTCTGAACCTCTGATTTGTGCGACACCCTGTGAAATTGTTGCTAGTGTTCACCTACGTTAAGGGGAGTACCTCGTTCGGCATCTTCGTCAACACGGATAGAAATATCCCGGAGCTGCGACCACTAGGTGGTTGAGGGAGACCTTGGCTCCTTGGCCCTTTAACGAAATAGGTGTAAATAATGGATGTCTCATTAACAACGTGGTTTGTAGTTATCGGTGCGATTCTTGCGCTAATTGTTTTAGATCTATTCACCGTAAGTCGCAAACCTCATGAGGTTAAATTCAAAGAAGCTTCGATCTGGTCAATTTTCTATATTGCAGTTGCGATTGGATTTGGTGTTTGGGTATGGCAGAGCTCAGGCTCGCAATTTGGAACCGAATACTTTGCAGCGTATTTAGTAGAGAAATCTCTTTCTGTAGATAACCTATTTGTCTTCATTATTATTTTGGCGCAATTTAAAGTCCCATCGATTTACCACCAACGGGTGTTGATGTTTGGTGTGCTCTTAGCGCTGGTTTTGCGAGGAATCTTTATCGCCGTCGGAGCAGCTGCCCTTGCTGCATTTAGCTTCACCTTCGTAATCTTTGGTGCAATTCTTATCTGGACAGGCGTGGGTCTGTTTAAGCACTGGGATGAAGATCCATCTCCTGAAGACAATGCCCTCGTTAAGGTAATTAGAAAACGAATTGCTATGACCGATGCGTTTGATGGCTCAAAAATATTTACTAAGGTGAATGGAAAGAAGCTTGCAACACCAATGTTCTTGGTCATGATTGCAATCGCTTCTACCGACTTGTTGTTTGCTTTGGATTCGATACCAGCGACATTCGGAGTAACCCAAGAACCATTCCTGGTCTTTGCCGCTAATGCATTTGCCCTACTTGGTCTTCGCGCTCTGTATTTCTTGCTCAAGGGCTTACTAGATAAATTGATCTACTTGTCACTTGGCCTATCAATTATTCTGATGTTTATTGGCGTCAAATTGATAATGACTTATCTACATGAAGTTTGGTACGACGTGCCAAAGATTCCAATTGCTGTAAGTCTTTTAGTAATTGCCTTGATACTTGTTGTCTCAACAGTAGCCAGCTTGATTAAATCAAAAAGTGATCCAAGTGCTACCGCTCATGCCGGTCGTGTTACTGGGGTTAAGCATCCAGAGAAAGACGCCTAACCCTCGGGATATAACTCCGAGATGCAGATTTATTTTCTGGCATTAGGATTGGGACATATTCTTTAATCTCTAGCCAAATAGGAGTTCGAAATGTTTGATTCAGCTGATTCAGGAAAATGCCCAGTAGCCCACGGCGCCCTAACCAAAGTCGAAGATTCGAATCTAGATTGGTGGCCAAAGTCCCTTAACTTAGACATCCTGCATCAACATGACACAAAGACAAATCCGCTTGGCAAAGATTTTGATTACCGCGAAGAGTTAAAGAAGCTAGATGTTGTTGCGCTAAAGAAAGATATGCACGCGCTTATGACAGATAGTCAGAAGTGGTGGCCGGCTGACTGGGGACATTACGGTGGTTTGATGATCCGTCTTTCATGGCACGCAGCTGGAACATATAGAACTGCAGATGGTCGTGGTGGTGGTGGAACCGGAAATATACGTTTCGCACCGTTGAACTCTTTCCCAGATAACGTAAACCTAGATAAAGCTCGTCGCCTTTTGTGGCCAATCAAAAAGAAGTATGGCAACAAAGTTAGCTGGGCAGATCTATTAGTTTTGGCGGGAACTATTGCTTACGAATCAATGGGGCTTAAGACATTTGGTTTTAGTTTTGGTCGCGCAGATATCTGGCATCCAGAGATTGATATCTATTGGGGTTCAGAGAAAGAATGGCTGGCACCAAGTGATGCCCGTTATGGTGATTTGAATGATGCAACAACAATGGAGAACCCGCTTGCTGCAGTGCAGATGGGCTTGATTTATGTAAACCCTGAGGGCGTAAACGGAGTGCCAGACCCACTTAGAACTGCCGGACATGTGCGTGAAACTTTTGCACGTATGGCAATGAATGATGAAGAGACAGTTGCGCTAACCGCTGGTGGACACACCGTTGGCAAGGCGCACGGAAATGGAAGCGCGGCCCGTCTTGGACCAGCTCCAGAAGGTGCAGATATTTCAGAGCAAGGTCTAGGTTGGATGAACCACGAAACCCGAAGTGTCGGTCGCGATACTGTTTCAAGTGGCATCGAAGGTGCCTGGACTACAAATCCAACTAAGTGGGATAACGGATACTTCCACTTGTTGTTCAAGTATGACTGGGAGCTAAAGAAGTCTCCTGCAGGTGCCCAACAATGGGAACCTATAAATATTGAAGAAGCAGATAAGCCAGTTGATGTTGAAGATCCATCAATTCGATACAACCCAATCATGACTGATGCAGATATGGCAATGATTAAAGATCCGATATATCGTGAAATCTCTGAAAAGTTTTACAAGAATCCGGCATATTTCGATGAAGTATTTGCTCGCGCTTGGTTCAAACTTACACATCGTGACTTAGGACCAAAGGCTCGTTACTTCGGACCAGATGTTCCGGCTGAAGATTTAATTTGGCAAGATCCAGTTCCTGCAGGTAAATCTGATTACAAAGTAGAAGATGTAAAGGCAAAGATTGCTGCTACAGATTTGTCAGTAACGGATTTAGTTACAACCGCATGGGATAGCGCTCGCACATTCCGTGGATCTGATTTACGTGGTGGTGCAAATGGTGCGCGTATTCGCTTAGCGCCTCAGAAGGATTGGGCAGGAAACGAACCAGCCCGACTGCAAAAGGTGCTCTCAGTTCTAGAACCAATTGCAACATCAACAGGTGCAAGCCTTGCAGATGTAATTGTTCTTGCGGGAAATCTTGGAATCGAGAAGGCTGCAAAGGCAGCTGGGCATGATGTAAAGGTTCCATTTACTCCAGGCCGTGGCGATGCAACTCAAGAGCAGACAGATGTTGTTTCCTTTGAACCACTTGAGCCAATCCATGATGGATATCGCAACTGGTTAAAGAAGGATTACGTTGTAAGCGCTGAAGAGTTAATGCTTGATCGCACTCAATTGATGGGCCTAACTGCACATGAAATGACAGTTCTTGTTGGCGGAATGCGCGTGATTGGGACAAACCATGGTGGAAGTAAAGATGGTGTCTTTACTGATCAAGTTGGTGCTTTGACTCCTGATTTCTTTACGACAATTACCGACATAAATTATGTGTGGGAACCAGCAGGGAGTGGTTCTTACAACATTCGCAACCGCGAAACTGGGGAAGTTAAATACACAGCATCCCGCGTTGACTTAATCTTCGGTTCGAATTCAATTCTTCGCGCATATGCCGAGGTTTATGCCCAAGATGACAGCAAAGAGAAGTTCGTAAAGGACTTTATTGCTGCTTGGACAAAGGTGATGAACGCGGATCGTTTCTAAATTTAGATTTTATGGAGTTTGGCTTTAATTCCAAGCCAGACTCCGAGAAAGCTAAATAAGAAGAAGACCCAGCCTGAAAGGGCGAAGGCTTGAGTTCCTGAAAGTAGAACTCCGATTGTGCAACCGAGTGCTGTCATTGAGCCCCAACCCAGAAGAATTCCGCCAAGCAATGAAGCGATTGAGTTCTTGAAGGTTAGCTTTGAGAGTTTAAATCTTCCGCCAGCCAGTGCTGCAGTAAAAGAAGCACCAACGATTCCGATTGCTAACCAACCGTTGTTAGTTATCGTTTCAGAAACTACAGCGATACATCCGGCCATACGATCGAGACCAAGAATTGAATCTGGTCCGATATTCCTATCTTCCATGAAAGTTCTTGCTGTAGTGCTTAGTTGGCGAGTAACTCCAAGCGGTTCAACCCGCAGATACGCAAAAGTTCCAACGATTCCAACGAGGGCACCAGTTGTGATTGGACTCCAGCGTTCTGAAACAACTTTTTTATAAATACTCTTAAACGTTAAAACTTGTAGTGGTTGACTTCTAATTGGTTCAGAATTCTTGCCCTTCTTAATCGCGAATATCGCAATTGCGATTAGAGCAACAAAGGTAATAAGAATCGAACCGGCATATCCAAATGTATGGGGGAGCCAAATTGTTGGTGCATCTGCAATTGCTCGTAGATATAGCCAGTTCCAGGTTAGGAAAGCAATAACAAATCCAATCAGAACACCGATTAGCGCTGGGATAGCTCGCAAATAACCTTGACCGATTCGATACAAGTGTCCGCTAATGCAGGCTCCTGAAAGTGACATTCCAATTCCAAAAGCAAGTGCTGCAACAACCAAAGGCCAACTAACTGGGCCAATATGAGCAGCCGGTGGAAGACTGTCACTGGAAGTATCAGGCAAAAATTGACCAAAGATTATTGCGTAACCAATCGATCCACTTGCGATTGCCACAAGAATTGAAAGAAATGGAGTTGTATTTTTATCTTCAATGCCTTCACGATAGATACAGAAAAAACAGAATCGGCCACGCTCGAGCAATAAACCGAGGCTAATCCCAATCATCAGGGAGATAGGCGCATTTCCTGGATTCTCTTTTGAGGAAAGAAAATATGCTGTTGCAAGCAAGCCAACAATGACGATGCCTGCGAAAAGTGTCTTTAACTTCTCAGCTTTAGTCCACAACAAATCAGCAGCAAGGCCTGAACCTGTGCTGCTGATTTGATTGGATTGAGTGTTAATTACTGAGCGCCCCAGATAGTTCCAGCTGGGTTAGAGATTGGTGCACCAACTGAGTTTCCATACTCAGTCCATGATCCGTCGTAGTTCTTCACATCGTTGTATCCAAGGATTTCACTTAGAACGAACCATGTTAGTGAAGAGCGTTCGCCAATTCGGCAGTAAGTAATGATTGGCTTAGAGCCATCAATTCCTTTATCTGCGTAAAGCTTCTTGAGCTCTGCGACAGTCTTAAATGTGCCATCTGCGTTCACGTTTAGTCCCCAAGCTATATTTTCTGCACCAGGGATATGTCCAGCTCTAACAGCTAGTTCTTGGAATCCTGCTGGAGCGAAAATCTTTCCGCTGTATTCGTCTGCAGAACGGATATCAACAAGCTTTACATTCTTCTTGATTCCCTTTGCTACTGGTAGAACGTCACCAGTCAGATTTGCGCGAAGTGATCTATCAACTTTGGTCGCTCTAAAAGAACCAGCTTTGAATGTAGGAACTGCGGTTGTAAATGCACGGGCATCTTTTTCCCACTTAACTCTTCCGCCATCTAGCAAGCGAACATCTTCGATACCGTATTGGTTGAAAATCCAAGCTCCCCAAGCGGCGAACCAGTTGTTCTTATCGCCGTAGAAAACAACAGTCGTATCCTTATCGATGCCAGCTTTTGCAATCAACGTGTTGAACTTTCCGATTGGAACGATGTCGCGCTTTACAGTATCAACCAGATCGGTATACCAGTTGAGCTTTAATGCATTTTTGATGTGACCGCGCTCGTAAAGACCAGCTTCGGTGCTAACTTCGATGATACGAACTTTAGGATCATCAATGTTTTTCTCTAGCCAATCTGCTTGAACAACAGCACGAGCTTGATTCTTTGGAGCTGCGTTTACTGCAGGGGTTGCTAAAGATCCAGCTAGCACTGCAACTGCAATTACTGAAACAGCTTTCTTTAAATTAATCATTTTTTTCCATTTCTAAAATTAGGGTTAATTGTTTAAAATATTTAACTACAAGTTTGGTGAAAAGCTTTTAGAATCAGCAACTTGTTGATGTAATACGACAGTAATCAATAACTCTGCGCTTGATTAAAATCATGGCAGTAAAATAACTCAGAACTAAACACTTGTAAAATTGCAATTAACTTGCAAATGCTGAAATTGCATTCAACGAGTGAGCCACTTTCGGCGCTCTGATTCTGAGAATTTCTCAATCGAATAGCGCAGCATCGTTCTAGGCATTTGCGAAGCATTTGCAGTAAGAAAAGTGCGCAATAACTGCCCGTCTCGCTTTCCGGCTTCGCGCAGCATCCAACCAACTGCTTTATGAATCAGATCGTGGTCGTCTCTTAAAAGCCGCTGCGAAATTTCAATAGTTGGGTCGAGCTCGCCCGCGCGGATAAAAGCAAAGGTAAAGATAATTGCCAATCTGCGATCCCAAAGTGATTTACTGCGGGAAAGCTTTTGAAGAAATGGATACGGATCTTTTTGCCCAACTAAATATGCACCGAGAATTGGGGCGGTTACATCTACTAAATCCCAATTGTTCACATATCCGGCTTTCGCCTGTTTCATATAGAAGTTAAAGATATTCTGGTGATCTAAGGAGTCTTTACTGGATTTGAATTGAAGTGTGAGTATTACTAATCCGCACAATCTGAATTCGTGGAATCTCGAAGAAGTCAGTTTTTCGATTTCAGGGAATGAAAGGTGTTTGTATTTTGCAGCAACCTTGCGGACCTCTGGAACAGTTAGCCCGAGGAATACATCCCCTTCGCCATATTGACCCTTTGCGGTCTGAAAGAACTTCTGGAGTCCAAAAGCCCGGCTTGGATTTGCCAGTGCTTTTAATTCACTTGCCGCGCTCACGCATAAATCTTATATCGGCGTCCGAATTGCAGTAAGGTTTTCGCATGAGCGAAAATCCAATTCGATCAGAAATTTTCGATACTGGCCACCCAGAGATAAAGGCAGCAAGAATTGAAATTGCAGCCAACCCTTCGACTATTTTTGCAATCTTAAGCGATCCCAAAAGACATAAAGAGATTGATGGATCTTCAACAATTACTTCTAATATTTCGGGCCCAGCAAAACTTGAACTTGGATCAAAATTTGGGATGAAGATGCGACTCGGTATTAAGTATCGAATTACAAATACGGTTGTTGAATTTAAGGAGAATGAGTTGATTGCCTGGCGCCACCTCGGAAAGTGGAATTGGCGTTATGAGCTAAAAGCGCTTGGGCCGAATCTAACTTTAGTAACAGAGACTTTTGATGCATCTAATTGTCCTAGAATCGCGAAATCCTGGCTGAAAATACGCGATGCTTACCCCTGGGTGCAGAAAGCCGTTGCAAAGTCTTTGGTTAGATTAAAGACTGCCTCGGAATCAAATCGAGGAAGTTAATCGATGCTTGAAGCAATTTTCTTTGGAATCATCCAAGGTCTTACCGAATTTCTGCCGATCTCATCGAGTGCCCACGTTCGCATCTTTGGTGAGTTTTCAGGAATGTCCGAAGACCCTGGGGCAAAGTTCACTGCAATTATGCAGATTGGAACCGAAATTGCAGTTCTAATCTTCTTTAGAAAAGATATTGCTCGAATCATCTCTGCCTGGTTTCGAAAAGTTATCTTTAGAAAAGATCTACACATAGAAGAAGCTACGGATGCCCGAATTGGCTGGTTGATAATTATTGGAAGCTTGCCGATTGCAGTTCTTGGATATCTTGGCCAAGAAGCCATCACGACAAAGTTTCGATCACTCTGGCTCATAGCAACAGTTTTGATTATTTTTGGCATCATTCTGGGAATCGCTGACAGATATGGAAAGTCCGAAAAGAATTTAAATGACCTAAATAATTCGCACGGAATTCTTTATGGCTTAGCGCAGGCTATGGCGCTGGTCCCTGGTGTTTCTAGATCTGGTGCGACAATTGCAATGGGAAGAGTGCTTGGATATCGCAGAGAAGCAGCGCTTAGATATTCATTTCTACTTGCGATTCCAGCCGTTTTTGGCAGCGGGTTCTATGAACTTAAGCAAGCGCTCTCGGAGAAGCAAGGTCCAAATGTCTTCACACTGACCGAGACTTTCGTTGCGACAATTGTTGCCTTCATTATTGGTTATCTAGTGATTGCCTGGTTGCTTAAATTTGTAACAACAAAGAGCTTTATGCCATTTATTATTTATCGAATCTGCCTTGGCACTTTGGTTTTGGTGCTCTTGGCTACCGGAGTAATTAGCGACTCGGCAAAAGCGGGATCAACCACACCAGTAAAGCCAACTTCGCTTTCAGTCCCTAAAGATTGCTTATCAACCAAGGTGCTTGCCGCACTACAAAAGGATGTCCGTCAGGCCCAATTTATAGAGATGCCATGGGAGCCAGCGCCGGGAACCGAACTTGCTGATTTTCTGAACAATGGTGGAATCGCATGCACTTTTGGCATCCAAAGCGCGGAAGTTGGAATATCTGTTGATTGGGTTGGAGATGCAATTTCACTATTTAATAACCGCGTAGAAGGTTGGATATCTGGGGGATTCCAGAAAATAGATATTCCAAACCTTTCGGAGAGTGAAGCTTATTTCTTTCAGAGAGATCAATCGCCCACAAATGAGTTTCACCAGTATCGGGTTAATCTCTTGATTGATGGATTCTGGATAAGCCTTGGTTCATCTTTTGGCAAAACAATTGAAGATAGTTCAGAGTGGCTGAAAGCGGCAGTAGATTCGCTTTAGCGACGCTTTGCTTTTAGGTAATTCTTGATCGTGATTGCGATAGTTAAGATGATAAAAAAGCCAGCAATCTGCTTAGAAGAATTATCTAAGGCCGGAATTGATGCCGCGTAATAGCCAAGCGTTGTTATACCGGCTCCCCAAAGTAGAGCACCTACAATATTTGCACTTAAGAATTTGTAGTAGTTCATTTTTCCGAGCCCGGCTATTGGGGGCATAAATGTTCTGATCCATGGATAGAAGCGGGCAAGCACAACGGCGGTCCAACCATATTTTTCGTAGAAGTCTTCTGCGCGCTTGATCATTTTCTGAATACTTGGTCGATCACTTTTACTTAAATAATTTCGGCCATATTTTCGACCAAGGACAAATCCCACTTGATCTCCAAAAAAAGCGGCAAGGACGATTACGGTCACCAGAATTACGATATTTGTATCATCACGTGAAGCAGCTATAAACCCAGCTGCGAAGAGGATCGAATCTCCTGGAATGAAGAAAGCGATGAGTATTCCGGTCTCAATAAAAACGATTGCTCCGAGCAACACATAAATAAAGAATGGGGCAGAGGTCCCCAAATATTGCTGAACCCAATCCGAGATGGTCACATAGCCAAGCGTATAGGTTTGGTAATTAACAAATTACGCAGTTGTTCCGTCCAAGCGGGTGTGGAGACACCTACAACCAAACTTGTCGGTAAACCTACTTACCTTTTGGTTTCTTATTTAGATCAGCAACCCAATCCATGATTGCAAATGCTAAGCCGGACACCACGAAGGTTAAATGAATTGCGATTCGCCATTTAACTTCGGTCTCATCCACACCATTAGCTGCGTTCATGAAATCTTTAAGAAGTTCGATTACTGAAATCGCAACAAGTGAACCGATTAACTTAAGTTTAAGACCAGAGAAGTCAACGCTTCCCATCCACTCTGGACGATCAATATTGTCTTTAGCAACTTCGATCTTCGATACGAAGGTTTCGTAACCAGCGAAGATAACAATCAAAATTAGATTTGCAAGAAGTGTTAGGTCCAAGAGACCGAGCAAACCAAGGACCATGTCATCGGTCGAAGTTGAAGTCACATTGCTCGCAAAGCCCCAGAATTTTTGGAAGAACTTAATTAATAAAATAATGAGAGCGAAGGTAAGCCCGAGATAGAACGGTGCCAAGAGCCATCGGCTACCGAACATGACTCGTTCTAGCATGTGTTCTACCGCTCCGCGGCCGTGATGCTTTTCATCCATTTTCGAAGCGTAACAACTTGGTCCTTCCCTTATTCTTTACAGGTGCCCGCGTTTCATAAGTTTTTTCTAACCAAACCTCTGGCTGATGCCTTTCGAAAGAATGTTTCAGGATCCAAAGATGGTTTGCCGGACTGGGCCCAAGAAATTGCCAATGGCGATGATGCTGGATTGTTTAATGCTGATGGCGCCGTTTGGAAGGTGCATGGAAATCTAGGGACTTTGGTTGGCGGCGTTCGTGCGCTTTTGTTGCAAGCCGCACATCCAGCACCGCTATCAGGGGTAGCACAGCATTCGAGATATGAATCAGATCCAATGGGGCGTCTGGCTGGAACTACTAGGTGGCTGACGATTACAACTTTTGGGTCAACGCAAACAATCGAGCACGAAGCAAAACGGGTCAATGCCATGCATTCAAAAGTTTCAGGTGATTACACAGATAAAGCCGGCAATCATTTAGATTATCGAGCCCAAGATTCAAGATTCCTCTTGTGGGTGCATTGCGCATTTACTGACTCATTCATTAAATCTCATCTTGCACTCGGGTATGCGCTGCCAGAGGGCGCCGATGAATACATCCGCGATTGGGCCAAGAGTGCGATTCCACTTGGGCTTACGGATGCACCAAAATCTTTGGCTGAACTTGAAGCGACGCTAAACGATTTTCGAAAGAACGATCTGGCCAGAAGTGATAAGACTATGGAAGTTGTTGGTTTTATTCTGAAGCCACCATTTGGAAAGTCTGGATTACTTTTCTATCGCATCATTGCAAATGCAGCCATCGCAACTCTTGATAAGAATGAACTAGAGATCTTGGGACTTAAAGCGAAATCAAAGATCTGGTTAAAGATTGCAAGGGGAGCGTTAAATGTTTTCAGCGCCTTTCTAGGTCCGGAATCACCAAGTCAAAATCTGGCTCGCCAGCGCATTTCTCGAATTAGCCCGAATTAGCTAATAAGTAAATCGAGATACCAAGGCAGATTTTCCTTGGCATTAATCAACTTGCAATCAAATTTCTTTTCGGCAATCTTGAGTAACTCTGCTGGCGTCTTTGGAGATTTGCCGGACTTCAATAATTCTCGAGTCAGCTCGCCCCGATATTTCTTTGATAGATGCGTGATAACTGAAATTTTACCCTTCTCTTTTTTGAACACTCGCACTGCAGCTGTCCGGTCTGGGGGAGATTGCCAGACCCCGGCATAAGTTGATGATCTGCAATCAATTATTAAGTCGGCCTCTAAACCATCTAGGACTGGCTTTAGCGCAACTTTCCAATCGCTGCTCGTTATCTTCGCTTTGTAATTTGGGATCACATCGCTTGGTCTAAGAACTCCGAAAATAGCCGAGACGATCAACAATGATTTATCGCCCCGCGCCTTTGCAGTAACGCTTAGTGAGCCCCAATCTAAAGCCTGATAGAGCACCCCGCTGTAAACATCGATGGCCTTTACGGCCGGAGCTGCTGTCAAGGACTTTGTGACCAGGCGAGTTCGGACATCTATCAACTGATCGGCGAAAGCTAACTTTGTGAGATTTAATTTTGACTTACCTGCCGGCTGGTTCTTGCCCTCACTCGGCGGAAGCAGAATCAGCATTTACTAATCTGTTTGGGAGTAGAAGCGACCAAGGAAATCTCTCTTGAATTCTTGGAAATCACCGGACTCAATCTCGGTGCGCATTCGTTCGACAAGGCGCACGATAAATCGCTCGTTATGGATTGTCGCCAAGGTCGAACCAATCATTTCCTTACTACGGAAGAGGTGGTTTAAATATGCGGCTGTGTAATTTTTGCAGGTGTAGCAATCACAACTCTCTTCAATCGGATTGAAGTCACGATTAAATTTGGCATTGGTGATATTTACTCGGCCAGCATTTGTGAAGACGGCGCTGGTGCGGGCTTGCCTTGATGGGGCTACGCAATCAAAGGTATCTGCACCATTCTCGACTCCGACAAATAAATCATCGGGCTCGCCGATTCCAAGTAAGTGACGTGGTTTATCGCGAGGCAATTCATCGGTCATCCAACCAACAATCGTTCCGAGGTTTGCTTTATCGAGAGCGCCACCAAGTCCGAAGCCATCAAAGGAAATTCCATCTTCATCTAGTGCACCTAAATCTTTTGCGGCTTTTCGTCGAAGGTCTTCATATTGCGCGCCCTGCAATACACCCCAAAGTGCTTGATATGGCTTACTTGAGCGCTCGCGGGTTAGGCGGCCATGTTCGACCAAACAGCGCTTTGCCCAGAGCCTTGTGCGCTCTAAAGATTTCTCTTGATATTTGCGAGTGTTATGAAGCGTTGTGCATTCATCGAAAGCAAAAATAATATCGGCGCCAAGTTGGTGTTGGACCTGCATGGAAACCTCGGGTGTAAAGCGGTGCATAGATCCGTCGAGGTGCGATTTAAAAGTCACACCATCGTTATCGACATGGGCCAGGCGTTCCTTCTGGTCGGCGATCACTTCGTCAGATCTAAAAGTGTCTTCATCCATTGCGATTACTTTTTTAAATCCGACGCCAAGTGAGAGAACTTGGAAGCCGCCGCTATCGGTAAAGGTTGGGCCAGACCAGTTCATAAACTTTCCGACGCCACCGGCTTCATCAACTATCTCCGGACCGGGCTGCAGATATAGGTGGTAGGCATTTGCAAGAAGGGCTTGGGCGCCAAGATCAGACATTGATTCTGGAAGAACAGATTTAACCGTTGCCTTTGTGCCGACTGGGATAAATGCTGGGGTTTTTATCTCGCCATGCGGGGTGGTTATGACACCGGTGCGACCATTTAAATTTGAGTCAGAAATTTCTTTTTCAACCCTAAATTTAAATTGGTTCATATCCGTATTATCTACCTTTAATTTGCATTTGAAACTTAGAGATGTAGCTTTGCGGGAATAGGGGCTTAAAACCGCCTTTTAAGGCGAATAATCCCCATTTCTGGGCTACCAAATTCGAACGCGCTCGCTTTCGGGCAGATAAAGCGCATCTTTTTCACTCAAATTAAAGGCTTCATAGAATTCATTGAGATTTCGAACCACTTGGTTGCATCGAAACTCGTCGGGTGAATGTGGATCGGTCGCAACTCGGCGACGAACTTCCTCGCCACGCATTTTCTGGCGCCAACATTGGGCCCAGCCCATAAAGAATCTTTGATAGCCAGTTAGGCCATCGATAACTGGGGGAGTTTTGCCATCGAGTGAAAGTTGGTAGGCCTTGTAAGCAATCGTTAGACCGCCCAAGTCGCCGATATTTTCTCCGATTGTCAGGGCGCCATTGACATGGACATCCTGGGCTTCAAGTGGGCGAAGCTCTTCGTATTGCGCAATCAACTTATCTGCGCGCTTTTCAAATTCTGCGCGATCTAAATCGGTCCACCAGTTATTTAGATTCCCATCGCCATCATATTTTGATCCTTGGTCATCAAACCCATGGCCAATTTCGTGGCCGATGACCGCACCGATCCCGCCATAGTTAGCGGCATCGTCAGCATCGATATCAAAGAATGGTGGCTGCAAAATTGCGGCCGGGAAAACAATCTCATTCATACCTGGCATGTAATAAGCATTTACGGTCTGCGGGGTCATAAGCCATTCGGTGCGATCTACCGGGGCGCCGATTTTGGCAAACTCGTAATCTTGATTGAATTTTGTTACTCGGGCTAGGTTCCCAATTAAATCGTCTCTGGAGATATCAAGCGCTGAATAATCGCGCCACTTATCTGGATAGCCAATCTTTGGCGTGAACTTATCTAATTTTTCAAAGGCCTTGGTTTTAGTTTCAGATGTCATCCAAGTCAGCGCTGCGATGTCGATTCGGTAGGCCTCAATTAGATTGGCTACTAATTCGACCATGCGAGTTTTAGCTGCGGGTGGAAAATGCTTCTCGACATAGATCTGGCCAACGGCTTCACCAAGTGAACCTTCGACTAAACCAACACCGCGCTTCCATCTGGCTTTTAGTTCTGGGGTTCCAGATAACTTGGTTCCGTAGAAAGCAAAACTTTCATCGACGAACTCGCTGCTGAGATAAGAAGCGGTGCCGGAAAGTAGATGCCAGGCCAACCAAGCTGACCAAGCCTCGGCGTTAAAGTTTTTAAGAATTTCACCAAGACCAGTAAAGAATGAAGGTTGGCGAACAATCACGGTGGCCATAACTTTGCTTGGCACCTTTGAAGTTGCCAGCCAGGTGTCCCAATCAAAGCCCGGGGCAGATGCCTTTAATTCTGCAAAGCTCATCTTGTTGTAAGTAAGGACGGCGTCGCGATCCTTAACTTGGTCCCAATGCTTGCTGGCTATCTCGGTCTCTAATTTCAAGATGGCTTCAGCCTTGGCTGCTGGGTTTTCAATCTTGGCGAGTGTGAACATTTTGGTGACATGTTCTACGAAGGCAGTTCGGATTTCAGCAAACTCTTCTTCCCGGTAGTAGGCCTCGTCGGGAAGGCTCAAGCCTGATTGCCCGATGTAGGCGATGTTGGTATTCGAATCCATGTTGTCGGTGGTTATGTATTGATAGAAAATTCCACCAAGTCCACGGCTTTCGAAATCCCCAAGAACTTTATGGAATTGATTGACACCAGAAACACTTAATGCGAGTTCTAAATCCTTCGCGATGGGTGAGATGCCAAGGGCGTTGGCTTTATCCTCATCCATAAATGAGCCGTATAGATCGCCGATTTTCTGGGCGACGCTTCCCTTGGTTCCACCACTTGCACCAAGTTCTTCAATAATTTCACGGACGTGCTGTTCAGCGCTTTGGTAAAGCTCGTAGAACGCGCCATCGGAAGAACGGTCTGCTGGAATTTCGGCGTTATCGATCCAGGCGCCATTCACGTGGCGATACAAATCATCCTGAGGTCGGACTGTTGGTTTTAGGTGTCTTAAATCGATTCCGCTTTTCATAGACCGGAGCCTATTACACAGGAAAATAAGTAATTCAACTTTCAACTAATTGGCTTTTAACCTAAACTTGTTTCATGCCAGCAAATGAACCAAAGTGGTTAAATCCCCGCGAGATGAAGGCTTGGCGTTCATACATAATTGCATCCCGGCGCTTACTCGAAGCCTTGGAATCCGATTTGGATGGCCACGATTTATCAATGCCGGACTATGAAGTTTTGGCTCAGCTATCGGATGCCCCTGATCGCAGAATGCGGATGTCGGAACTTGCCGAGATTGCAATGCTTTCAAAGAGTCGGCTCTCACATCGGATGAAAGTGATGGAGAAGGCCGGTTGGGTTCGCCGTGAAGTTTGCCCAGAAGATAAGCGAGGATCCTTTGCGGTCATGACCGAGAAAGGTTGGCGGGCAATTGTTAAGGCCGCCCCAGATCATGTGGCAAGTGTGCGAAATAGATTCGTTGATAATTTAACCCAGAAGGAGCAAGAAGAGTTAGCAAAAATTTTTGATCGAGTAACAACAAAACTAAGAGATGATTTCTTAGAGGATTAACTAAATTGTTTAGCAAATGAAAAAGCCCCGCAGTTTTCACTGCGGGGCTTTTTCGAGAAAAACTACTTTGCAGCAGCCTTCTTACGACGACGCTTCTTTGGAGCAGCTGCTTTTGCAGCAGCCTTCTTGCGACGCTTTGGAGCAGCCTTCTTAGCTGCTGCCTTCTTGCGACGCTTCTTTGGAGCAGCCTTCTTAGCTGCTGCCTTCTTGCGACGCTTCTTTGGAGCAGCCTTCTTAGCTGCTGCCTTCTTGCGACGCTTTGGAGCAGCCTTCTTAGCTGCTGCCTTCTTGCGACGCTTCTTTGGTGCTGCTGTTTTAGCAGCTGCCTTCTTGCGACGCTTCTTTGGTGCTGCAGGAGCAGCTGCCTTCTTGCGACGCTTCTTTGGTGCAGATTTCTTAGCTGCGGCCATTTACATCTCCTAATCAGAATAGTTCGATCCGTCACCGAACCTGTTCATGGATAAGCGTGTCATTAAATGCAAAAACTTTCCACTATTTTGAGTGATTTTTTACCTGCGTGTCGCAACAATATTTTTTTAATTTTTTATGTATTTCGACAAATTTTTTCCGCAAAATTTAGAAATATTTCCTAAATTTCTAGTTTGTTAGCGATCCAAATCTGAATTTTTGGCAATTTTTGCTTTCTCCGACCGCAATATTTGCGAATCAACTGCAAATTTAGTGAAAAGTTTGTTCTGGGCCAGGAAATTGGCCCGAAGAGACATCTTTTGCATACTCTTTTGCGGCATTTAGCATCTCAATTCGCAGATTTCGGTAGGCCTTGGCCAACTTTGGTGCATCCTTTGTAATACCCATCAAGTCGGTCCAGACCAATACTTGGGCATCGCATTTGGCTCCCGCGCCGATACCGATAACTGGAATCGAAAGCTCTTTAGTAATCCGCTCTGCTAATTCTTCTGGAACCAATTCGAGAACTAATGCGAAAACCCCAGCTGCTTCAAGGGCTTTGGCGTCTTCAACAATTCGGGCGGCATCATCGCCGCGCCCCTGAACTTTAAAACCACCAAGGGCATGAACTGATTGCGGGGTAAGGCCTAGATGGCCCATCACCGGAATGCCAGATTCAATAAGTTTTTTTATCTGCGG